>CAMOEO010000078.1 GCA_946612175.1 uncultured Verrucomicrobiota bacterium | reverse complement strand
CGCATCGTGCCCCTTCCCTTCCTCCGGCGCCGCGCCGCCCTTCTCGCCCCCCTCGTCGCCGCCGTCGCCGCGGCGGTCGCCGCCTGGCTCGTCCCGCAGCGCCCCGCGTCGACGCCGGGCGTCGTCCAGATCGCCTCCTGGAACATGGAGTGGTTCCCCTCCGGCTATTCGGAGGTCCGCCCGGCCCAGGACGAGGCCCGCCGCATCCGCGACGCCGCGCGCGCCTTCCGCCGGCAGGGCGTGCCGGACGTCCTCCTCGCGCAGGAGATCCGCGACGCGGAGACGTGCCGCGCGTTCCTCGCCCGCCTCGGCGACCCCGCGCTGCGGCTCGCGGTCTGTTCCGACTTCTGGTTCGACCCCACGAACCGCGGCCTGCAGCAGCTCGCGGTCTTCTCCCGCTTCCCCGTCCGGCGCGCCGGCTTCGAGCGGTGGACGGCCTCGGACTTCGTCTATCCGCCACGCGGCTTCGCGTGGGCCGTCCTCGACGTCGGGCCGACGAACGTCGCGTTCTTCAACGTCCACCTCAAGAGCAACTACATCCCCGAGGACCAGGACGTCGCGCGCCAGACGGTCCTCAACCGCCTCAAGCGCGAGTTCGCCGCGCGCCAGCTGCTCGCCCGCATCGACGAGCTCGCCCCCGGCGTGCCGGCGGTCGTCGCCGGCGACTTCAACACCGCGCTCGAGGACGAGCGCTTCGCGCCGGAGAAGACGCTCCGCCTCTTCCTCGACGCCGGCTTCCGCGACGCCTTCGAGGGCATCCCGGAGGCGGACCGCCCCACGCTCCCGGCCAGCGACTTCTACCCGCCCGCGACGTTCGACCACATCCTCGTCCGCGGCCTCCCCACGCCCCTCGCCCGCTCGGTGGGCGCCGACATCGAGACCTCCGACCACCGCCCGATCCGCGCCTCCTTCGACCTCTCCGGAACAACCCGATGAAGAAAGCCAACCTCGCCGTCGCCCAGTCGGGCGGCCCCTCCATGGTCATCAACCAGTCGCTCGCGGGCGTCGTCCTCGCCGCGCGCGCCGCCGGCCCCGCGGTCGGCCGCATCCTCGGCGCCCGCCACGGCATCGACGGCATCCTCAAGGGCGACTTCGTCGACCTTCGCCGCCTTCCGCCGGCGAAGGTCGAGGCGATCGCCGCGACGCCCTCCTCCGCGCTCGGCTCCTGCCGCCACAAGCCCACCGAGGAGGACTGCGACAAGATCCTCGCCGCGCTCCTCGCCCGCGGCGTCGGCTACTTCTTCTACATCGGCGGCAACGACTCCGCCGACGCCGCGCGCATCGTCGCCGAGCGCGCCGCCGCGACCGGCGCGCCGCTGCAGGTCGTCCACGTCCCGAAGACGATCGACTGCGACCTGCTGGTGAACGACCACACGCCCGGCTACGGCTCCGCGGCCCGCTTCGTCGCGTGCGCCTTCCGCGGCGACGACCTCGACAACCGCGCCCTCGGCGGCGTGAAGATCGACGTCGTGATGGGCCGCGACGCCGGCTTCCTCGCGGCCGCCTCCGCCCTCGCCCGGCAGCGCCCGGACGACGGCCCGCACCTGGTCTACCTCCCCGAGCGCCCGTTCTCGCTCCCGCGCTTCACCGCGGACGTCAAGGCGTGCGTCGCGAAGTTCGGCCGCTGCGTCGTGGCGGTGTCCGAGGGCATCCGCGACGCCCGCGGCACCCTGATCGCCGCGAAGTTCTCCAGCGAGCGCGACTCCCACGGCAACCTCCAGCTCTCCGGCACCGGCTCGCTCGGCGACTTCCTCGCCCGCGCCGTCAAGGAGAAGACCGGCATCCGGCGCGTGCGCGCCGACACGTTCGGCTACCTGCAGCGCACGTTCCCCGGCGTCGCCAGCGCCACCGACGCAGCCGAGGCGCGCGCCGTCGGCGAGGCCGCCGTCCGCCACGCCCTCGCCCGCGCCGCCGCGGGCGCCGCCGCCGAGAGCGCGACGGTCGTCATCCTCCGCAAGCCCGGGAAACGGTACGCCGTCTCGTTCGAGGCCCGCCCCGTGCAGGCCGTCGCGAAGAACACCAAGTCGATGCCGGACGCCTTCATCGCCCCGAGCGGCCACGACGTCACGCCCGCCTTCCTCGCCTGGGCGCGCCCGCTCGTCGGCGAGCTGCCCCCCTGCGCGGTCCTCTAGCCGCCGCCCCGCCTCCGCCCGCCCATGCTCAAGAACCTCTCGATCCTGCTCGTCGCCGCCCTCGTCTGCGCGCTGCCGTTCGCCCTCCGGCCCGCGCGCGACGCCGGCCGGTGGCGCGAGGGCGACCCCGTCCTCGTCGTCGTCTCGCCCCACATCGCCTCGATCCGCGAGGAGTTCGCGAAGGGCTTCTCGAAGTGGCACGCCGAGCGCTTCGGCGAGCCCGTCCGGATCGACTGGCGCAACATCGGCGGCACGACCGAGATCATGCGCTACCTCCAGGGCGAGTACGCCGCCTCGTTCCGCGCATGGGCCCGCCGCGAGGGCGTCGCGGCGGCGGACGCCGCGCTCGCCCCGCGCCGTCCGGAGGATCCCGCGGCGGCCGCCGCATGGGACGCCTTCCGCGCGCACGACGACCCCGCCGACTTCGGCTGCAAGATCGACGTCTTCTTCGGCGGCGGCACGTACGACCACGGCGCCGCCGAGGCGCAGGGCCTCACCGTCCCGCCGTGGCCGGCCGGAGACCCGCCCGCCGGACTCTTCGAGGACGCCGACGGCGCCGCCATGATCCCCGAGGGGCTCGGCGGCGAGGTCTGGCGCGGCCGCGCCTACTTCTCCGCCGTCCTCTCCGGCTTCGGCATCTGCGCCAACCCCGACCGCCTCGTCGAGCTCGGCGTCACGAACGCCGACGGCACCGCGCGCCAGCCCCGCGCCTGGCGCGACCTGGCGGACCCGCGGCTCGTCGGCCAGGTCGCCGTCACCGACCCCACGAAGTCCGGCTCCATCGCCAAGGCCTTCGAGATGATCCTCCACTCGACCTGCCGCGACTTCGTCCTCTCCGCCGGCTTCACGCCCGAGCAGATCGAGGCGAACGAGGCGGCGATCCGCGAAGGGCGCGAGCCGCCCTTCGCGGTCGCGGGTCGCACGTCGCAAGCCGCAAGTCCCGCGACCTGCGACCTGCGACCTGCGACCTACCAGCAGACCGTCGAAGACGGCTGGCTCGCGGGCATCCATCTTCTCCAGCGCATCGGCGCGAACGCGCGCTACTTCACCGACGCCGCGGGCAAGCCGCCGCAGGACGTCTCCGCGGGCGACGCCGCCGCGGGCGTCTGCATCGACTTCTACGGCCGCGTCCAGGCCGAGACGACGCGCACCGCGGAGGGCGTCGACCGCCTCCTCTACGTGACGCCGCGCGGCGGCTCGTCCATTTCCGGCGACCCGATCTCGCTCCTGCGCGGCGCGGAGCACCGCGCGCTCGGCGTGCGGTTCATCGAGTACGTCCTCTCGGAGGACGGGCAGAAGCTCTGGAACGGCAAGCCCGGCACGCCCGGCGGACCGGAGAAGCACGCGCTGCGCCGCCTGCCGATCCGGCGCGACTTCTACCCCGACGCGGAGAATCCCGCGATCGACGCCCGCGCGCGGGCCCGCGCCGGCACGACGAGCGACGATCTCCTCGACCCGGCCGTGGACGCCTACGAGCTCGCCGGCGCGTTCACCTACGAGCCGCGCTGGACCGCCGCGCACTTCTCGTTCCTGCGCTCCTTCGTCCGCGCGATGTGCATGGACTCGGGCGAGGAGCTGCGCGCCGCCTGGCGCGCGATCCTCGCGCACGGCGGACCGGAGGCGTGCCCGGAGGCGATGGCCCTTCTGGGCCGGATGCCCGACGAGCCCTACGCGATCAACTGGGCGAACGTCACCGCCGCCCGCAAGGACCCCTCCCTCGCGAAGGGCCTCTCCCCGACCGACCTCCAGACCGAGTGGACCAAGTTCTTCCGCCGCTCCTACGCCGAGGCCCGCGCCGCCGCCGAGTCCGCCGCCGCCGCGCGCCGGGGCGGTTTCGCGGACCCTGGGGCCGGGACGAGGTAGGGATCAGGCGGAGAGCGAGGCCGCGAGCGCGGCCGCGACGGACTCCGGCGGCGCGTTGTTGGAGGTCGCCGCGGCGAAGTCGCAGAAGGCGCGATACGCGGGCGCGCGGCGCTCGTACAGCGCGGCGGTCTCCTCGCGCCGCTTCGCGAGCGGGCGGCCGTCGCCGCCCGCGAGCCGCGCCCAGAGCGCGTCGAACGGCGCGTCGAGGTGCAGGACGAGCGCGTTGGACGCCCGGACGAGCGCGCGGTTCGCCTCGAACGTCGGGAAGCCCCCGCCCGTGGCGACGACCTCCGAGCCGGGGCGCCCGAGGACGCGCCGCGCGGTCTCGGTCTCGAGCGCGCGGAAGCCCGCCTCGCCGCGCGAGGCGAAGATCGCCGGGATCGGCATCCCCGCGGCGGCGGCGGTTTCGTCGTCGAGGTCCGCGAACGGCAGGCCGAGCCGCGCGGCGAGCAGGCGGCCGACGGTCGACTTGCCCGCGCCCATGAAGCCGGTGAGCAGGATCTTCGTCGCGTTCTTGCGCCAGAGGTCCGCGGCGAGCTCCGGCAGGAGCTTCGCGGCGATCGCGGCGGCGTCCAGTTCGAGGCCGGGGTTCCAGATCCGCTGCGCGGCGACGGCCTGGTGCACGAGCATCGCGAGCCCGCCCACGGCCCGGGCGCCCGCCTTGCGCGCATTGAGCACGAGGCGGGAGGGCGTCGGACAGTACACCGGGTCGAAGACGGAGAGCCCCGCGTGCAGGTCGGCCGGATCGACGGGGATGCCGCCGGCCTTCGGCCACATGCCGACCGGCGACGCATTGAGGAGAACCGTCGCGCCGCGCACGGCGGCGGACTTCGCCTCCGGCGTCGCGGCGACGGAAATCTCGCAGCGCGATGCCGGGAACCGTGCGCGGAGGTCGGCCGCGAACGCCTCCCCGAGCTCCGGGGAGAGCGCGGCGACCGCGAGCGACGCCGCGCCCGCGGCGAGGCACTCCGCGGCCATCATCGCGCCCACGCCGCCCGTGCCGACGAGAGCGACGCGCGCGCCGGCGAGCGGCATCCCGGCGGCGGCGAAGCCGACGGTGTCGGTGTTGTAGCCGCGCCCCTGGAAGACGGTGTTCACCGCGCCGCAGCGGCGGGCGGCGTCCGAGAGGCCCGCGAGGTGGGGGATCACGGCCTTCTTGTGCGGGATCGTCGCGTTGAAGCCGTCGTAGTCGCGCAACAGCGCGGGCATGCGCGCGGCGACCTCCTCCGGCGGGATGTCGAGCAGCTCGTAGGTGCCGTCGATCCCGGCCGCCGCCATGATCGCGGCATGGATCTCGGGCGAAAGGCTGTGGCCGAGCGGGTGGCCGATCAGGGCGAACGTACGGGACATGGGCGGGACTCCTTCGCGGCGGACGGACGCTCCGTCCGCGGCACGGGCACGGAATTATGGGGATTCCCCCGCCGAAGTCAACGGAATTCCCCGCGGCGGCGTGCGCAGCCGTCCGCGGGTGCGCACGCCAGAACGCGCCCCACGCCCCGCCCCGCATACCCGGGTATGCGCCCCGCGCGGAACGGAGGAGGGGCATTTCCGCAAGTTCACGCCATTCGACGCCATTCGCGGGCCCGGTTGAATTCCGGCACGGGTCATGCTAGAATCTTGAGCATCAAGCCCCTTCGGCCCCTTTGCTTTTCCAACCCCAACCCAACCCCGATCCCATGAACAGAACGTTCCTGCCGTTCCTCGGTGCAGCCGCCTTCGCGTGCGCGGCGCCCTGTTTCGCGGACGACGCGCCGGATTCCGGCGCCGAGCCGCAGCCCGTGCTCGCCTCGCGCGACATCGGCGACCCCGAAGCCAACCCCTGGGTCGAAGGCGCCTGGCCGACGGCCGTCGGCGACATCACGGTGCTCGACGACCGGCCCTCCGATCCGGCCGCGCCCAAGGACCACAAGGCCCTGCGCCTCACGATCCACTACGGCGTGCGCTCGTTCGGCGGCTGGGGCGCGCACCCCAAGGCGCAGACGCTCCCCGGCAAGGTGGTGAAGATCACCGGCTGGTCCCGCCTCGGCAACGACAAGTCCTGGGGCATGGGCATGAACTTCGTCGATGCCAACACCAACTCGTTCTCCTACGGCATTCCCGCCAAGACCACCGACTGGGCGCCGTTCGAGTTCGTCATTCCCGAGACGGTGAACGGCAAGGACCCCGAGACCGGCAAGCAGGTCAAGGTCCCGATCAAGTTCCCGATCAAGATCGACTCCATCTCGCAGAACAACTGGGGCGACCGCAACAACCCCGAGGCGGTGGACCGCATCCTCGACCTCTACGACCTGCGCGTCCACACGGACATGTCGCAGATCCCGGTGAAGGACCGCCCCTACCTGGTCGACGTCTCGTTCCCGACGACGGCCAACTGCTTCTACTACGGCGAGGAGAAGCCCGTGCTCCGGATCTCCGTCGGCAGCTGGCTCGGCGAGGAGCGCACCATCCGCACCGAGGCCGAAGTCACGAGCGCGACCGGCGAGAGGCGCAAGGTGGAGATCCCGGACCTCAAGGTCCTCGACAGCGCGGCCGTCACGGTCGACTCGCCCTTCCAGGAGCCCGGGTCCTACACGCTGCGCGTCCGCTCGACGGGCTTCGACGCGCCCTACGAGTGCGAGCACCGCTACGCCGTGATCCTGCACCCGCCGGCGCTCACCGAGAAGCAGAAGGACGACTCGGCCTACGGCATCAACGTGCACGGCGGCGGCTACGTCGGCTACGAGAAGTTCGCCAAGCTCGGCTTCATCTGGCTGCGCGACTACGCCTTCAACTTCGAGTGGATGAAGCGCGCCCGCGGCGCCGGCGACTACTCCGGCTGGCCCTGGTACCCCAAGATCATCAAGGCGGCCGAGGACTACGGCATGCGGACGCTGCCCTGCTTCATGCTCGGCGGCAAGTGGGAGGCGGACGCGCCCAAGGAGCCCGACGACAAGTGGCGCCGCGACATGGCGCTCATCGTCTCCACCTTCCCGCAGCTCAAGGCCTTCGAGCTCGACAACGAGCGCGGCGACCCGATGAGCGACGAATACGGCGCCTACCACCGCGTCTTCGCCGAGATCATCAAGGCGTGCCGCCCCGACGCCTGGTCCGTCGAGGAGGGCTGCGGCGGCATCCACATCTTCGGCGCGAAGAAGCAGGTCGAGAACGGCAACTTCAAGGACCTGGACGTCCTCAACGGCCACCGCTACGCCGGCATGGTCGGCCCCGAGGTCTCGCGCAACAACTTCAACACCGCCGACATCGTCGCCGACGAGGTGAAGATGTACCAGCGCGACCTCTGGCGCCAGTGGAAGATCAACTCCGAGCTCGACGGCGTCAAGCGCCAGCGCTGGATCACCGAATGGGGCTGGGACACCCGCGCCGGCCAGATCGTCTCCGAGTGGGAGCAGGCCGCCTACATGCAGCGCGAGTGGGTGCTCGCCCTCGGCAACGGCATCGACAAGCTGTTCTGGTACTGGTACTACGACAGCGACACGCCCACCCCGATGAACTTCTTCGACGGCTGCGGCATCTTCGACCGCTTCCGCGAGCCCAAGCCCGTCGCGCCCGCCTTCGCCGCGCTGCGCACGTTCCTCCCGGCCGACATGGAGTACCTCGGCTACGCCAACTTCGGCCCGAACCACATGGCGCACCTGCTCAAGCGCGCCGACGGCAAGCTCGTCGCCTGCGCCTTCCAGCTCTACCCGGTCGAGAAGGCCACGATGATGAAGCCGGCCGAACGCGAGATGACCATCAAGGACCCGAAGTCCGAGAAGATCTACGACATGTTCGGCGCCGAGCTCAAGCCGAGCGACCGGCGCAAGCTCGACATCGCCCCGACGTGGTACATCGGCCTCGACCCCGCCTGCGAGTGGCTCAAGCAGTGCCCGATGGACCTGTGCTTCGGCACGCCGTCCTTCGTCCGCAACGTCTCCGGCGAGCCCATTCCGCTGCACCTCGAGAACTTCGGCAAGGACGGCATCCAGTACCGCGTCGAGCTGCCCGAGAGCATGCAGAAGGCCGGATGGAAGGTCGAGGACCGCGACTACGGCTTCGACGTCGTCGGCCCGCTCGGCGCGCCGCGCGAGGCGAACCAGTTCGCCGTCGTCGGCGTGAACGGCGGCGTCGAGAAGCGCATCCCGATCGACCTCGACATCATCACCCAGGCCTACGCCAAGAGCAACGTCGAGCAGTTCGACCACACCTTCACGGTGGACGTCGTGAACCA
The DNA here is from genome assembly GCA_946612175.1 of uncultured Verrucomicrobiota bacterium. Lineage (GTDB taxonomy): Bacteria > Verrucomicrobiota > Kiritimatiellia > RFP12 > UBA3636 > UBA3636. Next base: position 2,358 of record CAMOEO010000078.1, on the reverse strand, counting down.
GTCCGCGACCAACCAGGTCTACGAGCTGCGCGCCAACCTGCCCGAGGGCTGGGAGGTCTCCCCCGCCGTCCAGTCCACCAGGGAGCTCGAGCCCAACGAGATCGAAAAGCTCACCTTCACGCTCGTGAAGTCCAGCGCCATTCCCGCCACCGAGAAGGTCGCGATCCCGAAGCTCGACATCGTCAACGTGAGCAACCCGGCGATGAAGGACATGGTCATCGACTACGCCCCGATCGTCCCGCGCGCGTGGACGCTGCGCCGCGTCAAGAAGGGCCAGATCAAGATCGACGGCCAGCCCGGCGAGTGGGCGAAGGACGCCGCCAAGTACCAGCTCCCCAACTGGATGCTCGGCCCGCGCGGCGACAAGGAGACGAGCCGCATCTACATGGGCTACGACGACGACGGCCTCTACATGATGTTCGACCTGGACGACTCGCAGTGCAAGACGTCCGACCCGAACAGCTTCTGGCGCGCGGCCGACTGCCTCGAGTTCCAGTTCGGCTCCAACGGCGACTTCACGCCCGACCAGAAGTGGAGCCTCGACGACCACCAGTTCTGGTTCTGCCCGATGCCGCTCGAGAACCGCGTGTTCTCCGGCTTCTGGCCCAACTGCGAGGGCCAGAAGAGCCCGGCCACGGACAGCAAGATCGGCATCACGCCCGAGCAGGGCATCACGAGCGCGCTCTCGCTCGTGAAGGACAAGGCGGGCGACGTGACGGGCTACCGCATGGAGATCTTCATCGGCAAGGAGCGCCTGCACGGGTGGAACCCGAAGAAGGGCGAGCACGTGAAGATGATGTTCACCATCGCGGTGCAGGGCCTGCGCGACCCGCGCGAGGTCTACTGGCCCAGCCCGAAGCGCGGCGACATGGCCGTGAAGAAGCCCTGGATGTGGTCCCGCGTCCTCCTCGGCGACTAGTCCGCGCCATCCGCTGACACGCGAAGCGCCGGGCGGCCTGTGCCGCCCGGCGCTTCCGTTGTCGCGCATTGCGCGGGCGGGGGCCCCTGTGCTATCCTCCGGGCCATGAGAACGACGCCGCTTTCCGTCCCGGGCCTTCCGCCCGTCGCCCGCTGCCTCTGGGCCGAGCGCCCGTGGGAGCGCATGCGCGGCCTGCTCGGGCGGGACGGCCTTCCGCCCGGCGAGGCGATGGCCTTCCCCCGCTGCAATGCCATCCATACGCTCGGGATGCGCTTCCCGATCGACGTCGCGTTCCTCGACCGCGCGGGGCGCCCCGTCCGCCTCGCCCGCGCCGTCCCCCCCGGCCGCCTCCTCGTCTGGGGCGGCCTCCGCGCCCGCACCGTCGTCGAGGCCGCCGCCGGCTGGCTCCCCCCGCCCTAGCCATCCTGCCTCCTGCATTGTGCATTGTGCATGGAACCGGGGCTTGCCCCTGCGCGCGTTCGGGCGTATACTCCGCACCCCAGAGGCCATCCATGAAAATCTGCCGCACCAAGAAATCCCTCTCCGCCCTCTCCGCCGCCTGGCACAAGGCCGGCGAAACCGTCGCCCTCGTCCCCACGATGGGCTTCCTGCACGAAGGGCACCTCTCCCTCGTCCGCCTCGCGAAGAAGCGGGCCGACCGCGTCGTCGTCTCCGTCTTCGTGAACCCGACCCAGTTCGGGCCGAACGAGGACTTCGCGCAGTATCCGCGCAACGAGAAGCGCGACTTCGCGCTCCTGCGCGCCGAGGGCGTCGACGCCGTCCTCGCCCCGACGCCGGAGGAGATGTACGGCGCGGACGCCACCGTCTCGCTCGTCGAGTCGAAGCTCTCCAAGGTCATGTGCGGCGCGTTCCGCCCGATCCACTTCGCGGGCGTCCTCACCGTCGTGCTGAAGCTCTTCCACGTCTCGCGCGCCGACGTGGCGGTGTTCGGCCGCAAGGACGCGCAGCAGCTCGCCGTCATCCGCCGCATGGTGCGCGACCTCGACGTCCCCGTGAAGATCGTCGGCGCGCCGCTCGTCCGCGAGAAGGACGGCCTCGCGCTCTCCTCCCGCAACACCTACCTCTCCCCCGCGGAGCACGCCCGCGCGCTCGCGCTGCACGAGGCGCTCGACGCCGCCGAGGCGGACTACCGCGCCGGCCGCACCGACCCGAGGCGCGCGATCGCCAAGATCGAAAAGGCGCTCGCGAAGGCGTGCGACAAGGTCGACTACGTCGTCGCCGTAGACGCCGACACCCTCGAGCCCGTGAAGAAGCTCGGCCCGAACACCCTCCTCGCCCTCGCCGCCTACGTCGGGAAGACCCGCCTCATCGACAACCACGTCCTCTAGCGCGCAAGCCCTCCGGGCGGGGCGCGGGCCACCTCCGGAATACGACCGGATCGACGTCCGGACCGTGGAAATCAAGGAGACCTGAAATGA
>CAMOEO010000077.1 GCA_946612175.1 uncultured Verrucomicrobiota bacterium | reverse complement strand
TCGTCGACCTCCTCGACTTCGACGCGGTGGATTTCGACCTCCAGATCCGCACCGGAGCCGCCGCCGTCGCGCGCGTCGAAAGCAAGTTCCCCCTCGTCCGCCTCGGCGACGTGGTGCCCTATGTCACCGAGCGCGTTTCCTTCGACAGCATCGCGGCCGACTCCTACGTGTCAACCGACAACATGCTCCCGCAATGCGGCGGGGTCGTTCCCTACGACGGAACGCCCGACATCGAAAGCGTCATCCATTACAAGCCTGACGACATTCTCGTTTCCAACATCCGCCCGTATCTCAGGAAGACCTGGCTTGCGGACCGGGAAGGCGGATGCTCGCCGGACGTTCTCGTGTTCCGCATCAACGACGCGAAGACGGTCATTCCGTCTTTCGCGGCCATTCTGCTCAAGCAGGACGCCTTTTTCGATTACATGATGTCCGGCAGGAAGGGGATGAAAATGCCGCGCGGCGACAAGCAGGCGATCCCGTCGTTTCCGTTTCCTCTCCCTCCTCTTCTCGTCCAGCGGCAGGTGGTGGAGGAATGCGCGACGGTGGATGCAGACTGCGCCAGGGCGGAAAAGGCCATCGCGGCCGCCAAGACGAAAATCGCCGACTTGTTTGCGACTGCATCGAAAAAAGCATCAGAGGTGTGCAAACTCGGCGACAAAAGTCGGTTTTCTTTGCAGATCGGGCGTCGTGTTCTCGCTACGCAAGTTTCGTCCGAATATTCGATTCCTGTTTTTAGCGCCAACGTGTTCGAGCCGTTTGGCATGATCGACAAACCGCTGAAGGTTTTTTCGGATTTCTCCGTCGATTCCGTCCTTTGGGGAATTGATGGTGATTGGATGGTTTCGTTCATGCCGAAGGAGCGGCCATTCTACCCGACAGACCATTGCGGAGTGCTTCGCGCCAAGGCGAGCGACATCATTCCCCGTTTTCTTGCCCACGCACTTGAAGAAGCGGGACGCGCCGCCGGATTCAAGCGCAGTTATCGAGCTTCGATAGACCGAGTTGAAGCGTTGAGCGTTACGCTTCCTCCTCTTGCCGAGCAGAAGAAGGTCGTTGCGGCGGTGAAAGCGCAGGAGGCGGCGATCGAGGCGGCGAAGGGAACGCTTGCGGGCGCGGCGGCGCGCAAGGCCGCGATTCTCGCGATGTTCGGAATTATTCAATAGGCCACAATCTACATCACACGCATGCAAGATCAATGAAAGCTATTGAAGAAGCAAATGCCCATTGCCGTTTCGTCGGCGAAGGGATCGAGAGGGACGTCGTGGAGGGCAAGGACCTCGGCGAGCGGTTCGAGGGAACGCCGCTACTGTGGTTCAAGGTGGAACGGGACGGCGGGAGGGAGACCGTGGTCGGCGGCGAGCTGGGCGGCGACGATTCCGGCATCGTCGTTTCGGAATCCGGCGTGACGAAGGCTTTTGGTGACGAGATCGTCGGCTACGCCTTCGGGGCGGAAACGCGGGAGGCGATGGTCGCGTTCTTCGCCTCGGCTTTCCACGCCTGACGGACATCCGCGGGTTTCGGCCTGCAGACTCGTCGTCCCGCGTCGGAAGCCCCGCCTTGCGAGGAACGAAGCGCCTCTGCTAGAATCGTCCCCATGACGCGCCTTCTTCCGTTTCTACTTCTCTGCGCCGCCGCGCACGCGGCGGAGGTTGCGCAGTTCCGCGCGGAGGTCTTCGGGGCGGAATGGCGCGCGACGCGGGGCGATGCGGCGCTTGTCGCCGTCCACCCCGCCACGAACGGCTGGGCGGTGGCGTTTGCGGATTGTGGCGGGGTGTCGTTCGCCGCCACGAACGGCGTCGCGTCTCCGCTTGCATTAGACCCCGCCACGACGGGATCCGTCGCGCGCGTGCTGTTCGTGGCCGACTGCAACGAGGCGCGACCGTGGGCGTCGCTTCTCGATGCGCCGGTCGGCGCGGCGCTTGCCCCGCGCGCGTTCGACTGGGACGTGGTGCGATTCTCGACCAGCAACTGCCTCGGCGCAGTGTCGGTGTCCGTGGACGGCCTCTCGGATGCGGCGATGCCGGTGGACGGGGCTCCGCACCTCGTCGAAATCTCATTCCCCGAGCCCGTGCCGGCGGACGACCTCTATCTTGGCGGACACCCCGCCACGCCCGCGTGGAGCCGCGCGTGGCGGGGTCGCGTCTTCGAGACGTTGTTCTGCTTCGGCGAACCGTCCGAGAAGGATGCGGACGCGCTACGCGCGTATCTTTCTCTCCGATGGAGGCTGGGGCTCGACTTCGATTCGCCACCGGACATCGCCGCCCGGCTTCGTGCGCTCGGGGTGGACCCGGGCGCCCTCTACGCCACGATCTTGATCCTGAGGTGACGAATGGCCGGACTTTCGCCCCTGGATCGACTTCTTCTCTTCGCCTCCGTCGGCGGAATGTTCGCCTCGCTCGCGTTCTACGCGGCGGCGCGGACGGCCCGGTTCTGGAAGAAGCCCTTCGTTCGCTTCGCCCGCGCGAGCCGGACGGTGCAGGCCATCGTCCTTGTCGGGCTTCTCGCCGTGACGGCGCTCGGCGGCGGAAAGACGAACGCGCCGCCGCTGCGTCTGCCGCCGCGCATCGTCCGAACGATCCCGGCGGAGGACCTGCCGGCGTGGTTCGTCGCAATGGGCTACCCCGCCACGGACGCGGACGGAAGCGGCATTCCGGACTGCTGGGAGAAGTGGACGCACACGCGCGGCTTCGCGGCGGACGCCGACCCCGACGGCGACGGGCTCGCGAACCTCGCGGAGTTCGAGGCCCAGACCGACCCGATCCGCGCGGACACCGACGGCGACGGCATCGACGACGCGACGGAACTCGCCGGGCTTGCAGCGGGCGTCCCCGACCTCGACCCGCTCGCGCCGGCAGACTTTGCCGCGGACGAGTCGGATTCGGACGCCGACGGAATCCCGGATATCTGGGAAAACTCCGATCTTCTCATCTTCGACGGATTCGCTTCGGACGGCTTCCCGTGGGGAATCGACGTTCCCGATCCGACGGCGACCAACTACGATGTGACCGTCTCCGTATCCTCCTCGCGCCATGCCGTGCTGTCGTGGGGCGACGGATGGAGCGAGTCAATCCTGCTGCCGCCTTGCACGAACCTCGCGCTTCGCCTGCGGCTTGGTTCAGATTCGGATCGCCGCGTCTCGCTCGATCCGCAACCGTCGGGCGGCGGCGCAACCGGGCTGTGGAAGGCGGCGCTCCGGGCCGAGTGGTCGCCGCGATCGGGGCAGCGGACCGAGACGGACCGGATTCGTCTGGCGGATGGCGGCATCGTTGACGCCGTTCCGACCTCCGTTTCACGAACAACGGTTCTTGCAGGAACGATTCCCGCCGCCCGGAGGCAACCCGCCTCACGGGACTTCGTCCGGGACAATCCGTCGCCCAACGGAATCGAGATGTGGTTTCTGCCCCGAGGCATCGGAATCGACGGAAATCCGTATTGCCGAATCCACGGACCGCTCCTGACGGTCGAAGCGACCAACCGGAACGCCCGACCGCCCTACATGTGGTCCGTCAACTACGAACTCGTCGACACGGACGGACCGACGCTTCCGGTCTTCTCCTACGAATCCGACGGCGGCTGCCGTGTCCGTTGCTGGTGGAAGGACGAACACGAAGATATTCTCGTGGTCACCGAGAAGACCTTTGCCCCCGTCGGCTGCCATCCGGGCGAGACGAACGTTGTCGGAGCCTGCCGCGTCAGCTCGCACAACCCGGACGATTCCTCCGACCATCTGCCTCGCAGGGAGGAGTCGGTCGAGACGTTCGGTCCGCAATGCCCGCCGGCTACGAACATCCTGGACGTCGTCGGGTTCCGTCATGACGGAGTCGCCGAACATTCCCGAAACCTCGTCCGCGTCCTGACGGCAAGTCCGATGGACAACGAGACGGACCATTGCGTCGGCCTCGTCTGGTCGGAAGGACTTTCCATCGATCTGGGATCCTATCTCGCCCCCGAATGCGCCCTCTGGCGCGACGATCTCCGGCTCTTCGTCGACGGCGCGCCGTTCGACGGACGGTTCGTCCATGTCGGAGACAAACCGGACGACCTCTTTCCCATTGTCATCCACGTCCAGCTTGTCCGGCTGTCCACGCTGATGACGATGGACCGGCTCTGGATCGTCGTCTGTGCTCCAGAGACGCGTCGCGAATTCGACGCCTGGACGGCCAGAAACGCCACGAACACGGCCTGGACCGCATTGCTTCCGGCACCGCCGTCGCGGCTCGAAACGAACGGTGTCGGCGGTGCGACCCTTCCCGTCGCCTGTCAGGCGGACTGGTTCGAGCCGGAGCCCGTCGATCCCGGAAATTACCTGCATCATGGTGCCGCATTCGAAATTCGTTCCATTCCAGTACCCGGCAGACATGGTCACCAGGCGACCTACCGTGAAGACGGAACTCTCATCACGAACACCATCGCCGCCGGGACGGCAGATTTCGCCGCGCCATCGCCGAAGATCAAGACATGGCGACTGGCGTCGCATCGAGAAGAAGACGTGCATCCGTTTATCCGGGCTCTCCAATTGGACGGCAACCCTTGCCTTCCCGCCAATCCGGCGTCTGCAATGACGGAGAGTTTTCCGCTAAATCTTTCGCGACCCGCCTTGCATCAGGGGCCGAACACGGAACTCTACATCCGATACAGACCAACAATCCCCACCGGAATCCAAATAATGCCATGAAAGCATCCATCGTCCTTTTCCTCTTCCTTCCCCTTGCGGTTTTCGCCCAGAACCGAATTCCAGTCGGCGGAGTCGATTGTTCCGTTGTCTACGAAGTCGGCGAGGTTTCCCCGCATGTCAACTATATCGCGACGAACGATATCGCGAACTATTTCCATAGCGTCTCCGGCTTTGGGAAACCTGAAACAAACGACGCAGGGATTGTCAGAATCCGACAACATTACGAACCGAATCTCGTTGACAGAACGGCGCTCTTCGAGGATGGAATCTCGTTTCTGATCGATGGCGGAGCAACGAATTGCACCGTAGCCTCCATGTTCACGGAGTCTCTCGCCGCGTGGAACGAACCATCGACATTTGCTTTCCGGACAAACCTTGTCAAATCTGCCGGACAGTTTCTTTCGGATGTGAGCTCGGGATCATTCTCCGGGCTTTCTCCCGCCATGCGACGGAAATTGTTCCGGACGTTGACCGCCGGAACGATCACCGACGTACCCGCCGCCGAAGCTGCTGATTCGGACATAGACGAAGCCCTGTCGGACTATCAGGACTCGTTCCATTTTGAACCATTGTGCTATTCCGAACTCGAACTGGTTCCGAACGTTTCTTCCGCCTTTGTCCTTCCTGTCAGGGCCGTTCCCGTGTTCGCCGGCAACCATGAATCGTTTATTATGCGGATACGCCTCCTTTACTCGGATGAACGTTGGAGTTTCCTCTATTGATCTCAGTCTACTCGCCTCGTCCTCTGATATGTGCCAGGCATCATTTCGCCCTGGCCGAAGGGCAGAACACGCGCCGGAATATCGAACTTCGCCCGACTCTTCCGACTGGAGTCACTCCCATCCAACTTCACGAAATCGCGGTCTGCGATCTGGTCGCGGGATACGAGGACAAGGGTGACGAGGGCGTCGTCGGCTACGGCGGTCGGCTCGACATCCGGCTGGCCTACCAGCGCGAGTTCGCTTGATTATCTGGAGGCCTAAGAACGGCAGCACGGCGTCTGCCCGCTCTGCGGCGCCCGCTTCGAGCTTGCGCAGATGGCGGCCGACCATGTCACGCCGTGGCGCGACGGCGGCCGGACGGTTCCCGAGAACTGCCAGATGCTCTGCCGCGACTGCAATCGTCGCAAAGGGGCGAAGTGGGCGGCTAGCCACCCCCTCCGCAGGTGCCGTCGGTGTCCTCAAGTATGACAAACTGCGTCACGTCGCCGGCCCTTGACGCCGCGCCGGCGCATGTGATACCGTTGTCTCCAACGGAATCTTCCGCGCCCGGAAGACCCGCGCCAAGGCTATCGCCCTACACCCCCTTCCAGCCGTGAAACGACATGTTCTCCCGCTCCTCGCCCTGCTCGCCATGGCGGCGCCCGCGGCGGACACCCCCGCCACGAACGGGCCGGCGCAGTCCCTGCGGGGCGCGGCGGCGTGCCTGGCGGAGCTTCCGGGAGGGCCGGGGGCGCCGACGGTCGAGCCGAACGAGGCCGATCGCTTCTTCGAGGCGCTCGTCCGGCTCCAGACGGAGGCCTGGGCGACGGACGGACGCCCGTCGCGCACGGGCTGGCTTGCGCTGCTCGACGCGGCGCTTGCGTGCCCGCCGGACGTCCGGTCGGCGCTCTCCTGGGACTTCACGGACCTGCCGGGCAACTCCTACGGCATCTCCCGCGATACGCCCGTTCCCTCGCACACCGCGTTCGACGCGCTCCTGCCGCTCCTGCCTCCGCCCGCCGAGTGGCCCGCGCTCGGCGCGGAGGTGGAGGGGCGCATCGCCTCGGCCGCCGACCCGCCGCCGCCGCTGCTCCTCGGCCTGCGCGCCGCGTTCGCGCGCCTCTCGGGCGACGAAGCCGCCGCGTCGAACGCCCTCGCGGCGCTGCCGGGCGCCGCGGCGCCGGCCGGTTCCGAGCGCTCCCCCTGGGATCCACCCGAACCCGGCTGGCACGAGCGGCTCCTCGAGGCGCGCCGCGCGGTCCTCGCGACGAACTCGCCGATCCCGGCGCTGCTCGCCCGCGGCGCCGATTCGCCGTTCTCCTCACTCGAGACCTACCTCTCGGAAGTCCGCACGGGCCGCGACGACCCCGCGCTGCGCGCCGGCGCCGACGCGCTCGCGTCCCTCGTCGAGGACGCCCTCGATCGCGGCGACGCGGCCGCCGCGGAGGCGTTCGCCCCGGACCTCCCGCCCGCGGGCTGGGAGCGGCTCGCGCTGTTCGCTTCCTCGTGGTTCGGCCCGTCCGCCCACCGCTACGTCGACGGCCCCTCGGGCCGCCGCGTGCCGGACCCGGCCTGGCTGGACGGCCCCGCGGCGGCGGCGTGGCGCGCGTTCCTCGGGCCGCGCCTCGCCGCGCCCGGCGTCGCCATGGGCAACACCCTGTTCGGCACGTTCCTCGGCGTCGCCCGCTCGCCGGAGGACCTCCGGCCCGCGGAGGACGCGCTGCGCGCCGCCGGCGCCGATCCGGCCGCGTCGGCCGCCCTCGCCGCCGCGCGCATCGAGCTCGTCGCCGAACGCGTCTCGTCGGCGCCCGGCGAGCCTCGCGCCGCGGCGGAGGCCGCGCTCGCCCTCCTCGAGGCGCGCCTTGCGGCCGCGCCAGACCTGCCGCCGCGCGCCTCCCGCGAAGCGTTCCCGTGCTTCGGCGGGGACTTCCGGCACCTGCTCCGCACGACGCGGGCCCTGCTCGCCGACCTCGCGCGGAACGGCGGCGGCGAGGATTTCCGCGAGGATCTCCGGCGCTTCCTCCGCGTCGCCGAGGAGGTCCGCGCCCGCGACCCCGACGAGGACGTCCGCGAGCCCGACCTCCTCGACGCCTGCATCGAGGCCGGTCTCTTCGCGGAGGCGGAGGGGCTCGCGCTCGCGCTGATCCGGCGCGGCCCGCAGACCGGCTGCTTCTACTACGAATGGGATGCGCCCGGCCTCGCCGCCAAGCTCTACCTGCGCGCCGGGCGCCCCGCGGACGCCCTCGCCGTCTTCACAGACTTCCCCGGGTGGGACCACCGGAGCGACATCTCCGCGTTCGCCTCCGACGGCACCGAGGCGCGGACGCTCGAGGAGGCGCTCGAGGCCGTCGGGCGCGGCGACGAGGCGCGGCGCGTGCGCGACGCCTTCGCCGCGCGCGACGCGGCCATCGCCCGGCGCGACGCCCTCGCGCGCGAACGCGTCTCCGACTGGCCCGGCTGGTGGGAGCGCGCGATCGCCGCGATGCCGTCGGCCGAGGCGTATCGCGCCGAGGTCGGGATCTTCCCGCTCGAGGCCACGGACCGCGTCCGCAAGGCCGCCGCCCGCGCCGCGCCGCCGGGCGGCCTCCGCCCCGGCGTCGACTACGCCTCCGCGGAGCGCGACCTCGCCGTCGCGCTCGAGGCGGCCGCGTCCGGCCGCACCGCCGACCCGCCGGAGAACGGCCACGGCTGGGTGAAACGCCCCTCGCGCCTCCTTCCCGGCCACGCCGCTTTCCGCTCCTTCGGCGACATCTACGAAGGGCTCGTCCGGACCGACCGGCTCCTCGAGAAAAGGGAGGTCTCCCGATGAACGTCCGCCGCACCCCGCCACGCGCCCTCGCGCTTCTCGCGCTCCTCGCCGCGGCCGCGCCCGCCGGGGAGCCTGCCACGGGCTCCGCCGTGCACGGCGCCGCGTGGCTCATCGCCACCGTCGCGGACGAATGGCCGGCCGCGGCCACGGACCGTTCCGAGGAGACCCCCGTGGACCGCTTCCTCCTCGCCCATGCGCGGCTCTGCGCCGCGCAGGTCCTCTCGCGCGACGGTGCCACCGCGGACTACTGGCTCGCCGCGCTCGACGCGGCGCTCGCGCTCCCCGGGCGCCCGCCCGAGCGCTACGGCGAAACCGGGCTCGTCGGCCTCCTCCGCTGGCAGGACGAGGACCTCCTCGGCATATCCGGCCCCTGGAGCGCCGACGCGCGCGAGGGGACCTTCCTGCCGCTGCTGCGCCGCCTCCCGGACCCCGACCGCTGGCCCGCCGTCCGCGCCGGCGTCGCCGCGCGCGTCGCCGCCGCCGGCGGCGCGACGAACGCGCCGCCCCTCCTCCGCGCGCTCTCCCTCGCGCTGGCGCGCATCGACGGCGACGCCGCCGCCGAGCGCGAGGCCCGCGCCGCGTTCGACGCGATCCCCGTCCGCCCCGCCGACGAGACCGCCGCCCATTTCCGGACCGTGGCGCGGTGGACCCTCGACCACCCCGGCAGGACCTCCTTCGACCTGGAGCGGGAGAAGGAGCGCGCCGCCGCCGGCGCCCCGACGCCGGAGGACCCCGGCGACTTCGCCCCCGACGTCCCCGACGACTGCGCCTCCGCCGACACCGACGCCCCCGCCCGCCCCGCGTGCCGGCCGACGCCCCCGCGTCCGGTCGACGCCGTCTGGGACGCCATCCGGGAGGAGCGCTTCGCCGACGCCGAACGCGAGGGCTTCGCGCTCCTCTCGCGCAAGGACGCCGACAGCTGGAGCGTCGACCCCTCCTTCGCGCTGCTCGAACTCTACCAATGCGCCGGCGGGCCGGCGGACATCGTCGCCCTCGCGGAGGGAAACCCGCTCTGGACCGGGAAGGACGTCGCCTGCGTCCGCTCCACGGACACGGAGTGGCTGCCGTCCGCCCTTGCCCGCGCGCTCCTCGCGGTTTCCCGCACCAACGACGCCCTGCGCATCGCCCGCAACGCGCTTTTCGAGCGCGACGAACCGCCGGACTGGGCGTTCGACCTCCTGCGCGAGGCCCTTCCGCCCGCAGAGGCGCTCGCCGCGTTCGAGACCGCGGCGGCGGCGTTCCCGTGCGACCCGCGCCCCCTCGCCGCCGCCGCCCGCTCGATGCGCGACCTCGGCCGCGCGGACGAGGCCGCCGCCGCCGCGCGCCGCGCCCTCGCGATGCCGCCCTTCCTCTCCGGCCTCGACGGCGAGCGCGTCCTCGCCGACGCGCTCCTCGCGCTCGACCCCGCCGCGCCGCTCCCCGATACGGACGAAGCGGACCCCTTCGACCCCGCCGAGGAGGCGCTCGAGGCCGGCCGCACGAACGACGCCGTCCGGATCTACTCCGACGTCTTCGCAAGCCTCGCCGCCGGCTACGCGCGCACCGAGCCCGTAGACCTGTACGACAGCTTTCAAGGCTGGTGGCCCGACGAGCGCCTAGCCGCCGCCTGGCGCGCGCTTCCGGCGCTCGCCGGCGCGGAGATCGAGCCGCCGCGCAACCTCCCCGCGTGGACCGCCGCCATCCGTCCCGAGCCCCTCGCCGACCTCGCCGCGCGCGCCGGGGCGCGCTTCCTCCTCGGCCGGCTCCTCGAATGCTCCGAACGCCCGCGCGCGGCGTTCGGGCAGTATCGGGCGGCCCTGGCGCTCGACCCCCGCCTCGCCGACGCCGCCATCGCCGCCCTGTACCTCGCCGAAGAGCCCGCCGACCGCGCCGACCTCGAACGGACCCTCGCCGGCCTCGGCGCCGTCCCGGCCGATTTCGGCGGATTCTACTTCAACACCTTCGGCACCCGCGCCGTCGACGCCCGGGCGCTGCTCGGGGGCGCGGCCGCCGCGCGGCGCCGCCGGCCGCCGCCCGAGGCCGGATCCGTCTTCCGCCTCGGGCCGAACCCGCCGGCCGACGGCCTGATCCGCGCGCTCGACGCCGTCGACACGCCCGCCGCCACCGAATTCGCCGGCCTGGTCGAATGCCTCCGCGAGGCCGAGGGCCGCCGCGGCGGCTCCCCGCTCCCCGGGGACGTCGTCTTCTCCACCGGCAACTGGGCCGACGCCGTCGGCAACTTCCTGCTCGTCCTCGGCCGCTAGCGCGACGGGAAGGCCGCGCTCGTCGCGGGCGCCACGGATCCGCGCTTCGCGATGGTCTGCTCCCACAGCTCCGGCACGGGCGGGGCTCGCCTGATGCACATCGATCTTCCGAAGAGCGAACCGTGGACGAGCTGGGCGCACT
>CAMOEO010000076.1 GCA_946612175.1 uncultured Verrucomicrobiota bacterium | reverse complement strand
GCTTGCCGTCGTCGTAGTAGCGGGTGCAGGCCTCGGTCGTGATCGTGAAGCCCTGCGGGACCGGGAGGCCGAGGGAGGCCATCTCCGCGAGGTTGGCGCCCTTGCCTCCGAGGAGGTTGCGCATGTCGGCGTTGCCTTCGGTCTTTCCGGCGCCGAAGAAGTAGACGTATTTGGTCGTGTCGGCCATCTTTCTTTCCTTTTCGTTCTTTTTCTGGGTTTGCGAATGGCGCAAGAGTCTAGCGGAACGGCCGCTCCGGGTCAAGGAAAAGAGCCGTACGGCTTTTTCGGTTGCGCCCGGGGGCGGTTGTGCTATGCTACACGCCGTCCCCCGCAACCCCGGGGGACGCCCCCATGCTCCAGCCCCTCCACGTCATCTACCTGCACGCCCCGGCCGAGGACGACGCCACCGCGCTCCCGGAGATGGAATACGGCCTCTCCGACGCCTTCCGCGCGTTCTGCAAGGAGACCTTCTCCGGCGGCCGCCCGTTCGACTTCCCCCGCCTCCGCCTCCTGACGGCCGACACGCCCGCCGCGCTCGACCGCCTGCTCTTCGACGTCCAGGGCGCCCACCGCTTCGTCTCCGACGCCGCCAAGCACTGCTGCCTCCTCCTCTTCGACGAGAGCCTCCCCGCCCCGGGCGGCGGCCCCCGCACGCCCGTCCACGAGCTGCGGCTCGACGGCATGCCGCTCGCGCGCTGGTTCCTCGCCTACTTCCCGGCGATCCCGAAGGTCGTCCTCACGAGCCCCGGCCGGGACGACCCGCCCGCCCCGACGCGCCGCTGGACCGCCCGCCCGGCGGAGATCTTCCGCCACCCGGAGCGCAACCGCGAGAGGCTCCAGCGCGCGTTCCGCTCGTTCTGGTCGCCGCGCTTCTGGACCGCGCTGCGCGAATACGTCTGCAACCGCGCCGGCACCAACTGGCACACGCCCGGCCACAACGGCGGCAACGCGTTCGACAACTCGCCCTTCCTGCGCGGCTTCCACGACGACTTCGGCGACATGACCTTCCGCACGGACCTCTCGGTCTCGGTCGAGCGCCTCGGCGACCTCTCCTCGCCCGAGGGCACCGCGCCGCTCGTCGACGCGCAGCGCCTCGCCTCCGAGATCTTCGGCAGCGCCACGACGTGCTTCATCACGAACGGCACGAGCACGTCGAACAAGGCGATGCTGATGACGCTGCTGCGCCCCGGCGAGGTCGTCCTCCTCGACCGCAACTGCCACAAGTCCGTCCACCACGCCGTCGTGATGTCGGGCGCCGTCCCGCGCTACCTCCCCGCGCGCTACAATCCCCGCTACGGCATCTGGGGGCCCGTCGCCCTCGCCGACATCGAGGCGGAGCTGGCGCGCCCGGCCGGCCCCTCCGGCCCGCCTCGCCTGCTCGTCCTCACGACCTGCACCTACGAGGGCGTGCTCTACCCGGCCTGGGAGGTCGCGCGCCTCTGCGAGGAGCGCGGCGTGCTCTTCTACGCGGACGAGGCCTGGGCGCCCTACCTGGCGTTCCACCCGTTCTACTCGACCGAGCTTGCCGACGGCACGCCTGCGCGCTACAACGCGGTGAACGAGCTGCGCGGCGCGCACTTCGCGGTGCAGTCCACGCACAAGGCGCTCTCGGCCTTCTCGCAGGCGTCGATGATCCACGTCTCGACGCGCTTCCGCGCGCTGCTGGAGGACGAATCCCTCAAGCCCTTCCGCTGGCTGCGCCGCCGCTTCGCGCTGCACGGCCGCGGCTCTTCGGAGAAGTTCCTCCACGACCTGCACGAGTTCCTGCGCTACTGGCACTCCACCTCGCCGCACTACCCGATGCTCGCGACGCTCGACATCGCCGGCGTCCAGATGCGCCTCGAGGGGATGGGCCTGCTGGAGGACCGCCTGCACTGGGTCGACGCGTTCAAGGCGCGCGTCGCCGCGATGCTGGGGAAGCCCGTCGAGGACTGCTTCCCGGACCTGCCGCAGCTCGGCGGCGCCGGTCCGGACTGGGCCGCGCAGGGGTACCTGCACGACCCGCTCAAGCTCGTGCTCTCGTTCCGCACCGCCGAGGCGCGCGAGCGCTTCGAGAAGGCGCTCCTCGCCGCGCGCATCCAGTGGGAGAAGGCCTCGCCCGTGACGCTGCTCTTCCTCGTCACCGTCGGCACGGTCGAGGAGCACTTCGAATACCTCTTCCGCGTGTGCCGCCAGTTCGCCGACTGCATCGGGCGGCCCGAGGAGGAGTTCCGCATCAAGACGATCCCCGCGGCGATCGACGAGCAGGTCTCGGTCCTGCCGCGCGACGCGGCGCTCTGCGACGGCGAGCTCGTCCCGCTCGCCGAGAGCGAGGGCCGGATCTGCGGCCAGATGGTCGTCCCCTACCCTCCCGGCATCCCGGTGCTGCTGCCCGGCCTGCGCATCACGCGGCCCATGATCGACCTGCTCCTCGACGTCGTCGCGACCGAGGGCGCGGGCGCGGTCCACGGGCTCTTCGTCCGAGGAAAGTCCCTGATGGTCGAGGTCCTGAACCGCGACGAGGAAGGCCGCGTCCTGCGCGTCGCGGAGGCGCCCCGCTAGTACCGGAGGCCGAAGTCGACGAACTCCGCCTCGATCCCGAACGTCTCCGCGATCCACTCCGCCACGGCGCGCGGCCCGAAGCGCTCGGTCGCGTAGTGCCCCGCGGCGACGAAGCCGAGCGGCTCGCCGAGCAGCGCGTTGTAGTCCGCGAGGCCGATCTCCCCGGTGACGTAGGCGTCGAGCCCTGCGGCGAGCGCCTGCGGGAAGTCCTCCGCCGCCCCGCCGCTCACGACGCCGACCGTGCGGACGAGCGCCGGGCCGGCGCCGGCCGTCTCGAAGCGCCCGCCCGGGCAGGCCGCGCGGACGCGGCGGTGCAGCTCCTCGAGCGGCACGGGCTCGGGGAAGCGGCCCTTCATGCCGATCGTGAAGCCGCGCCACTCGGCGAACGGCGCGAGGTCCTCGAGCCCGATCGCGCGGGCGAGGCCGGCGTTGTTGCCGAGGCGGGGATGGGCGTCGAGCGGCAGGTGCGCGGCGTAGAGCGCGATGTCGGCGCGGACGAGCGGGGCGACGAGGCGGTAGTTGCGCCCCGCGAGGCGCGCGAGCGAGGCGCCCCAGCTGATGCCGTGGTGGGCGAAGCAGAGCTGCGCGCCGCGGCGCGCCGCCTCGGCGAAGAGCTCGGGCGTCGCGTCGACGCCGCAGACGGCCTTCGACACGCCGCGCGACGCCCCCTCGACCTGGAGCCCGTTGTTGGAGGGATCGCCGGCGAACGCGGCGAGGCGCAGCTCCTCGTCGAGCGCGCGCACGATGTCCTGCAGGGGTACCGTCTTCATGCCCCGCAGTCTACCATACCCCTCCGCGCGGGGTCAAAGCCCCGCCCCGACGCCTCCCTGTTGTGAACACCGAGGCACACGGAGCCATTACGCTCAAGCGTGTTGGTCGCTCCGTGTTCCAAAGCAACCAGACCCCCGCGGCAGGGCGAAGAACGGCCATGGCGCGTCCGACGGGCGCGCCATGGCCATGGGAGGGCCCGCGCGGCGCGGGGCGCCGCCGGGCGGAATCCAGGGGGCCGGCGCCCCGCGCGGGGGCGCCGGCCGCGGGGAGGGGCTACTCCGCGACGACCCAGACCTTGACGGTCTGCGTGACGGCGGGGTGCACCTTGACCGGGACGTCGAACGTCCCGATCTTCTTGATGTTCTCCTCGAGCTGGACCATCTCGGCCGTGACCTCGGGGAAGCCGAGCAGCTGGATCGCCTTGGCGATCTGCGCGGCGTCGACCGAGCCGTAGAGGTCCTCGCCCTCGCTGACCTTCGCGCGGATCGTGACGGACGCGTCCTTGAGGGAGTCCGCGAGCTTGGTCGCCTCGTCGAGGAGGGCCTTGCGGATCTTCTCCTGCTCGGCCTTGATCTTGGCGATGCGGCGCTTGGCGCTTTCGGTCACGGGCTCGGCGAAGCCCTGGGGGAGGAGGTAGTTGCGGGCGTAGCCGTCCGCGACCTTCACGACGTCGCCGGCGAGGCCGAGCTTGTCGATGTCGGTGGTGAGAAGCACTTCGGTGGACATGGTGGAATTCCTTTCCGGGATCGGTGTGGGGCGGCCTACATCATGAGGCCCATGGCGCGGGCGCGGCGGATGCCCTGCTTGACCTTGCGCTGCTGGACGGACTTGAGTCCGCTCATGCGGCGCGGGAGGATCTTGCCCTGCTCGCCGACGTAGCGCTTGAGGAATTCGACGTCGTTCACGTCGATGACGGTGACGTCGCCGTTCGGATTGCGCTTGCGGAGCGGCGTGAGCTTGCGGGTCTTGGAGTCTTTGCGGTTCGGCATGGTGGTGTTCCTTGCTGTGGTTTTGAAGTTCGGGTTAGAACGGGAGGTCGCCGGAGGGCGGCCGGGGTGCGGGGGCGGGGACGAAGGGGGCGGGGGCTTCGGCCCCCGTCTTCGGCGGGTCGAGGAACTGCACCCGGGAGGCGAGCACCCGGTAGGTGCTGTGCGGCCGGCCGTCGCGCCCCGTCCACTCGCGCCGGTTGAGGCGGCCCTGGACGAAGACGCGGTCGCGCGCGGCGAGCCAGCGGTTGCAGCTTTCGGCCTGCGGACCGGTCGCGACCGCGTCCACGTAGAGCGTCTCGCGGACCGGATCGCCGCCCTCGGGGGGGCGGCGCGTCTCGTCCACGGCGAGCCGGAGCGTGCAGTAGGCGACGCCGGTTCCGGTGCGCCTCAGCTCGGGCTCCGCCGCGAGGCGGCCCAGGAGCAGGATCTGGTTGAATCCCTGCTGCGACATGGCGGCTTCTCCGTTCGCGCCGGAGGGGCGCCTAGAGGGCGGGCTCCTCCGCGACGGGCTCCTCCGCGGCGGCGGCGGCGGCGGCCTTGGCCTCGACGGACGCCTTGTAGGCGGCGCGGCGGGCGTCGTCCTTCGCCTTCGCGGCCTCGATGCGGAGGTTGCGCGTGCGGAACTGGATGCGGAAGGTGTCCTCGTAGAGGCGGAAGCGCTCGCGCATCTTCGCGATGGCGTCGGGCTCCGCGTCGAAGCGGACGTTGGCGAAGAGCCCGGCGTCGCGCTTGGCGAGGGTGCGGGCGAAGGGACGGCGGCCGAGGGCCTCCGTGGACTCGATCTCGGCGCCGAGCGCCTTGAGCTCGGCGGCGAACCGCTCGATGGCCGCTTCGAGGCCGTCCTCGCGGACGTTGGCCGAGAAGATGACCAGGGCTTCGTATTTCTTGGACATGTCTCTGGATTCCTTGTGGGGGTGGAAGGGGTTCCGTTCGTTCCCGCGGGGGCGGCGCGCTAGGCGCCGGCCGCCTCCGGGCCGTTGTATCGGTTCATCGCGAACTCGCAGCCGTGCGCGGCGACGCAGAGCGCCGCCTCGGCGGCGAGCCGCACGCCGGCCTCGACGGCCGCCTCGTCCTCGGGCTCGATGCGGCCGAGCACGCGCGCGGCCAGGTCGGCGACGGGGTGGTGCCCCATGCCGACGCCGATCCGGACGCGGGCGAAGGCCTGCGTGCCGAGGTGCGCGGCGACCGACTTGAGCCCGTTGTGCCCGCCGGCGGAGCCGGAGGGGCGGACGCGGATGCGGCCGGGCGCGAGGTTCACCTCGTCGAGGACGACCACGAGGTCCCCGACGGGGATCTTGTAGAAGCCCAGGATCGGGGCGAGCGACTCTCCGCTGAGGTTCATGAACGTCTGCGGCTTCACGAGCAGCAGGGGCCCGGCGCCGGGGTCGGAGACGCGGGCGACGAGCGCCCGCCACTTCGGCTCGGCCCGCCAGGTTCCGCCGAGGGCGCGGCACAGCTCGTCCGCCGCGCGGAAGCCCGCGTTGTGGGGCGTCCGCTCGTATTCGCGGCCGGGGTTGCCGAGTCCTGCAATCAGCTTCATGGCGTCGGGTCGGGAAACGGAGGGGGAAGGGGATTACTTCTTGGCCGGGGCCTTCTTGGCGTCGGCCGCGGGGGCGGCGGCGGGGGCGGCGGCGGGGGCGGCCGCGTCGGCGGCGGGGGCGGGGGCGGGGGCGGCCGCGACCTCGGCGGTGGCGTCGGAGACGCCGCAGACCGAGAGCTCCGTCTCTCCCACGACGGTGAACTTCTCCGCGTCGAGCGCGAGGTCCTTCACCTTGATGTCGTCGCCCTTGTGCAGGCCGGAGACGTCGACGGGGAGCGTCTCGATCGCGTCCTTCGGGAGGCAGGACACGACGATCGAGCGCACGTGCTGCTCGAGGACGCCGTTCTCCGAACGGACGCCCACGGGGTCGCCGAGGAGCTGGATCTGGATGTGGACGTGCAGCTTCTTGTCGGGGTCGATCTCGCCGAAGTCGGCGTGGGCGATGCGGCCGGTGATGCCGTTGCGCTGCAGCTCGCGGACGAGCGCCGTCCGGACGCTGCCGCCGCACGCGATGTGCGCGATGAACTGCGGGTTGGAGTGGCGCGCGACCTCGCGTTCGAAGTCGTGGGCGTTGAGCTGCAGGAGCTCCGTTTCCCCCTTCGTCGTGGCGAGGACGGCGGGGACGAGGCCGGAACGGCGCAGGCGGCGCGCGGCGGAGGAGCCGTGGACGGTGCGCGGTTCGGCGACGATGTTGGTTTCTTGTGCCATGTGGTGGCCTTTCTTGGGTTGGTTTCGAAAAAGAGCTAGATGAAGAGCGAGTTGACGCTCTCGTTGTTGTGGATGCGGCGGATGGCCTCGCCGAAGAGCTTGGCGACGGAGAGGGTGACGACCTTGTCCTCGGGCTTGTACTGGCGCTGCGGGACGGTGTCCGTCACGATGAGCTCGGTGATCGCCGAGTCGCGGAGGCGGGCGAGGCCGGTGTCGTCCAGCTGGCTGTGCGTCACCGCCGCGTGGACGCTCGCCGCGCCGAACTTCGAGCAGAGGTTCGCCGCCGCGCACAGCGTTCCGCACGTGCTCGTGAGGTCGTCGATCATGATGACGTCCTTGCCCTGCACGTCGCCCACGAGCGAGTACGCCTCGACCTCGCTGCCGCTCTTGCGCTGCTTGGCGACGATCGCCAGCCCGCACCCGAAGCGCTGCGCGTAGCTGTAGGCCTTCTTCACCGAGCCGGTGTCCGGCGCGACGACGACGGGCGCCGCGAAGCGCTTGGAGCAGAGGTAGTCGGTGATGACCGGGTCCGCGTGCAGGTGGTCGACCGGGATGTCGAAGTAGCCCACGATCTGCGCCGCGTGCAGGTCCATCGTGAGCAGGCGGTTCGCGCCCGCCGCGACGAGCAGGTTCGCCACGAGCTTGGCGGTGATCGGCACGCGCGGCTGGTCCTTGCGGTCCTGGCGCGCGTAGCCGTAGATCGGCAGCACCGCCGTGATGCGCCCCGCCGAGGCGCGGCGGAGGGCGTCGATCATGATCAGCAGCTCCATCAGCATCTCGTTGGGGCGGCCGCAGATCGACTGGATCACGAAGACGTCGCGCCCGCGAACGCTGTCCGCGATCTTCACGAACGTCTCGCCGTCCGGGAAGTTCACCACCTCGCAGTTGCCGAGCGTGGTGCCGAGGGAATCGACGATGGCCTTCGCGAGGGCCGGGTTCGAGGTGCCGGAGTAGATTTTCACGGGGAAGTCCTGGTGGGGGTTGCGTTCCGCGGTCGGGAGGGATCGTCCGGCTGGCTGCCCGACCTGGATTCGAACCAGGACTCAGGGCACCAAAGGCCCGTGTGCTGCCATTACACCATCGGGCAAGGTCTGGAGGACTTCGCACCGGACGGCCCCGCCCAGGCTCCGGCGGATCGCTTCGGCCTCCTCCCGGCTCCCCGCCAGCCCGTAGACCGCCGAGCCGCTTCCCGTGAGCAGCGCCCCTAAAGCGCCAGCCCGGCCAAGCGCCAGGCAAAAGCGCTCAGTGGAGGGATGAAGTCGACTGACAGTTTCCTGCAGGCCGTTGAAGAGCGACTGGGCGCAGGCCCGCGCGTCGCCATTGCGAACGGAACGGGCGCAATTCTCGCACACCCCGGGGGCCGTTGTCAAGGCCCCCCGGGTCGCAGGTTCCGGGTCGCAGGTCGCAGGATCGTCTTGCGTCCTGCGTCCTGCGTCCTGCGACCCGTCGAGGGCGTCGTACACCGCCTTGGTCGAGACGTGGTAGCCGGGAAAGACCGCGACGAGCCACATCGGGGTCGGATGCACGCCCGGGGCAAGGAGGCGCGAGACGCGCTCGCCCCGTCCCTCCATGAGCACGGCGCCGCCAAGGAGCATCGCCGGGACGTCGCTCCCGCACTCCGCCCCCGCCGCCAGCAGCTCCTCCTCGGGCATCTCCGGCGCCCAGAGCGCCCGCAGGCACGCGAGCACGCCCGCCGCGTCCGCGCTCCCGCCGCCCATGCCGGCGCCGATCGGGACGCGCTTCGCGACGCGGACGTCGACGCCGCTCCCGGGGCCGGTCCGCCCGAGCCGGCGCCGCATCGCCCGGACGGCCTTCGCCGCGAGCTGCCGCTCGAGAGGGAGGGCCTCCAGCTCCGAAACGTCGACGCCCTCGCCGCGCGTCTCGCACGTGATGCGGTCGTCCGCCCGCGTGGAAACCGTCACGGTCTCGTGGAGCGAGACGGGCATCACGACGCTCCGCAGCTCGTGGTAGCCGTCGGGGCGCGTGCCGAGAATCTCGAGCGTGAGGTTGATCTTGGCGGGGGCGTCGATCGTCGCGGTGGCCATGGCGGTGCGGGGGGCGGTGGAGGAATCGGGGAAAGGGGGCGGAAAAAGGGGGACACCCGCGCGCGCCGCGCGCCGAGGCTGCCGCTAGCGCGAGGTGGCGATCTCGGCCTGGTACGCGGCGGCGATGTCGTTGTGCGTGAGGATCGCGATGGCGCGCGGGGCGGGGTCGTCCGAGACCACGACGATCCCCTCCGCGTCGTCCGCGTCCATCTTGACCAGGAGCGTGCGCAGCGGCTCGCCGCCGCGCGCGACGGGGTGCCGCGAGAGCGTGAGGTCCTCCACGAGCAGCGTCTGGCGGAAGACCGGATCGCTCTCCATCATGCTCTGCAGGTCGCGCCGCGCCACGACGCCCGCGAGGACGCCGCCCGGCCCGGCCACCGGGAACACGCTCTGCCCGCCGCGCGAGAACGCGTCGAAGAGCGCCGAGAGCGGCGTGTGCGGCGTCACCGTCTCGAACCGGCCGTCCCCCCGGCGCGAGGCGAGCACGTCGCGCGCCGTGAGGCAGCCCAGCGTCCCCGACACGAGCGCCGAGCGGTGCACGGGGGCCTCGAAGCGGTTCGGCAGCTGCGAGCGGTAGAGCGACACCTTGCGCGTGAGCAGGTAGGCGATAATGACCACCCACATCGACGGCACGAGCAGCTGGTAGTTGCCCGTCATCTCGCCGATCATGAGGATCATCGAGATCGGCGTCTTCGCGGCGCAGCCGAAGAACGCGACCATCCCGACGAGGACGAAGGACCCGACCGAGACGTGCCACGAGGGCAGCAGCGTCGCGAAGACCATCCCGACCGCGCCGCCGAGCGCGCCGCCGCACACGATCGCCGGGCCGAAGATGCCGCCCGAGCCGCCGGAGCCGACCGAGAAGGCGGTCGTGGCGGTCTTGAGCAGGAACACGCCGGCCAGCAGCGCGAAGGCCGCGCCGTGCGAGCCGAGCGTCCAGGTCGAGTCGAAGCGCAGCGCGTCCTGGATCGTCCCGTAGCCGGAGCCGAGGGCCGGCAGGAAGAGGCAGCCGACGAGCCCCGTGGCGAGGCCGCCCACGGCCGGGCGCAGCCACGCGGGGATGCGCGAGCGGGCGAAGCGGTCGTTGGCCGTCCAGAACGCCCACGTGTAGAGGCGCGCGCCCTGCGCCAGGACGAGCGCCAGGACGATGTAGAGCAGCAGCATCTGCGGGTGCCCGAACGCGTTCTGCGGGGTGTCGAAGAGCGGCTGGAAGCCGAAGACGCGCGAGTAGAGCGTGTGGCTCGTCACGGACGCGACGATCGCCGGGACGAGCACCTCGTATTCCAGGTCGAGGTCGCGGTAGAGCAGCTCCGCCGCGAAGAGCGCGCCGGCGAGCGGCGCGTGGAAGAGCGCGCCCACGCCCGCGCCCATGCCGGCCGCCATCAGCTTGCGGCGCGCGGCGACGGGGAGCCGCAGCGCGCCCGCGAGCCACGAGCCGAGGCCGGCGCCGATCTGCGTGATCGGGCCCTCGCACCCGGCCGAGCCGCCGGTGCCGATGAGGACCGACGTCGCGAGCGCCTTCACCGGGATCGCGACGGGCCGCACGCGCCCGCCGCGGAAGTGGTAGGCTTCGATCGCCGCGTCGGTGCCGTGGCCCGCCGCCTCCGGCGCGAACTTCTGCACGAACCACCCCGTGACGAGGCCGCCGAACGCGGGCAGCAGCGCGACGGCCCAGCGCCGGACGGGGCCCGCCGCCTCCGGCAGGCTGAAGGGCTGCGGCTCGTGCGCGGGCCCGCCGAGCGCGACGCCCGCGATCTTCCCGAGGAAGAGCCAGTCGAAGAAGTGCAGCATCGACACGAGCGCGATCGCGCCGAGCCCCGCGAAGATGCCGACGACGACCGAGAGGACGAGGGTCCGGGCGATGCCCGCTCCGCGGTCGTCCGGGGCGGTGCGGAGCAGCCGGAGGAGGGCCGCCCATCTTTTGCGGGAGCGTTGCATGGGTCGAGGGCGCGCGATTCTATCGCAAAGCCCCCCGTGCTTCAAGACCTCGCCGTTTCC
>CAMOEO010000075.1 GCA_946612175.1 uncultured Verrucomicrobiota bacterium | reverse complement strand
CTGGAGTCTCCTGTACTGAAACCGCGCTAGGGGCGCTTGCGCAGATGGAGGCGGATCACATCACTCCGTGGCACGGCGAACGGCCGCACGGTCCCCGCCAACTGCCAGATGCTCTGCAAGGACTGCAACCGCCGCAAGGGCGCGAAACGATGCCGCCTTGCGTGGGACGGGCGGGCGAATGGAAGGTCGGGACGTTTCCCGTGAAACGTCGGTAAGAGCGGCGGCTACGGCAGGTAGGCGCCGTGGGCGCGGAGGTCCTCGCGGAGGGCGGCGACGTCGATCGCGCGGACGTCCGGGACGGGCAGGCGCGCGGCCATCGCGGCGGCGAGGCCGGCGGCCTCGCCCGTGCAGAGGCAGTTGGGCATGACGCGCGTCGAGCCCTGGACCTCGCGGTCGGTGGAGATGCAGCGGCCCGCGACGAGGACGTCGGAGAGCCCGCGCGGGACGAGACAGCGGTACGGGATGCCGTGCGATTCGCCGCGGCCGTACCGGACGGGGTCGTGGCGCACGGTGCCGTCCGCGTGCGTGTCGTGGATGTCGAGATAGTAGCAGTTGCGCGAGATCTCGTCCTCGAACGAACGGCGCGCGACGTAGTCCTCGCGCGCGAGGACGTAGTCGCCGACGATGCGGCGCGATTCGCGGATGCCCATCGCGGGCGCGGTCGCCGCGATGCGCGCGTTGCCGAACGCCGCGGGGAAGTGCTCGCGCAGCGCGTCGCGGAACTCGCGCGCGATGCGGCGCCCCTCGCGGTAGGCGGGGCTCACGGAACGCGGGTCGGTGGCGTCGACGTCGCGCAGGTGTCCGGCGTTGAGGCCGACGGCCGCCGGGCCGACGAGGTTCGCGCAGGCGTGGTCGTCGTCGATGCGCGGATACTTCGGCGAGGCGACGATCGCGTCGATGCAGCGCGGCTCCTTGCCGTAGCGGATGCTGCCCTGGTGCTCGAAGGCGTAGGTGTCGACGTTGTCGAGGTGGAAGCAGAGCGTCGAGGCCTGCACCCCGCCACGGCCGTCGCCCGTCACGGTCTCCGCGCCGGCGCGCACGGCGAGGTCCGCGTCGCCCGTCGCGTCCACGTAGGCCTTCGCGCGGAAGGCGCGCAGCCCGGTCTTGTCCGCGGCGACGACCGCGTCCACGCGGCCGTCCGCGCCGCGGCGCACGTCCGCGAGGAGCGTCTCGAAGCGCACCTCCGCGCCGGTCTCCTCCAGCAGGTCGTCGTAGACGCGCTTGAGCGCCTCCGCGTCGATCGGCGTCCAGCCCTGGTCGTCCGGGTCGACGAACGGCAGCGCCTCCGTCGCGCGGCGCCGCACCTCGCGGGCGAGGCCGCCGTAGACCGTGCGGACGCCGTCCGAGCCCGGGCACCACGCCGGGACGAGCCCGAGCGTGCCCATGCCGCCGAGCGCGCCGCCGCGCTCCAGCAGGATCGTCCGGGCGCCGGCGCGCGCGGCGGCCGCGGCCGCCGCGCAGCCCGCGGGGCCGCCGCCGGCGACGAGGACGTCGAAGCCGTCTTCGAGGGAGATGGAGAGGGAGGGAAGGGTGTAGGAGGGCATGGGAGTCAAGAGTTAAGAGTTAACAACTAACAGTTAAAAGGCAAGAGTGAGAAGGGATTAGGCAGTAGGGATTAGGCAGTAGTCAAAAGGGATTCGGGATTGGTGATTAGACAGAAGGCAGAAGGGAGCGGGCCGTTCCCCAGAGAGGACGGAAGGGGGGAGGGACGGCGGGGGCGCCGGGGCGGGCGAAGCGCTTGTGGAAGGCGGCGGAGGAGTCGGGGAAGCGGACCTCGTTCTTGCCGTCGGGGACGAGCTGGTGGTTGCCGTCCGGCGCGCCGACGTCGAAGTAGCAGTGGAAGAGGACGTTGTTCGCCGGGTCGAGGACGAAGTCCGCCATGCGCTCGACGAAGAGCGGGTCGTCGCCGCCGCCGTGGCCGTCCTCGCGGGTGCATACGCCCCACTCGCAGACGGCGAGGGGCTTGTTCCCGTGGCGCTTCGCGAACGCGGGCCACCACGGCAGGCCGAAGGCTTGCTCCGAGCCGGTCTTGAGCGCCCAGGCGCGCTCCTGGCGGCGGAGGCGCTCCGCGGGCGTCGCGTCGGCGGGGATCGGGTATGTGTCCGGCTTCCAGGATTGGTCGTAGACGTCGATGCCGATGACGTCCACCGCGTCGTCGCCCGGCCACGCGGCCTCGACGTCGTAGTCCCACGCCGGCTCCATCGCCGGGTTCCAGCAGAAGAGGAACCGCTGCCCCTCCGCCGCGCGCATCGCGGCGACGGCGCGGCGGAAGAACGCGGCGAAGTCGCGCGCCTCCGCCTCGGTGTTGGCGCGGTAGGTGTACCAGCCGCCGTTGAACTCCCAGCCGAGGCGCACGACGGTGTCGGCGAGCCCCCACTTCACGAGGTTGCGGCCGAGCGCGGCGAAGTGCTCGTCGTATTCGCCAGCCGCGCCCTTCGCGAGGGAGACCGCCTCGCCGGCGCGGGGCCCGCGCGTCGGGCCGGAGCGGTCCCAGGGGCCGACGAGCATCGGGACGCTCAGCACGAGCCGCCGCCCCGGCGCCATCGAGCGCCACTTGCTCCAGACGCCGAGCTGCCAGGCCTCGCCCTCGATCTTGTCCCAGCCGTCCTTGGGCATGAAGTCCTCGGCCCAGATGCCGGGCTCGCCGACCCACGCCGCCCACTGTTCGTAGAGCCCCTTCTCGCAGCCTCCCGTGCCCCAGCGGTAGGTGCACAGGGCGGGCTCCGCGGCGGCGGACAGGGCCGCCGCCGCGACGAGCGGGAGGAGAAGCGAGGACGGGCGTTTCATCAGCGGACGACGATCATGGTGGCCTGCTCGCCGATGACGAGCTGTCCGCCGCCCGCGGTGTCCTCGAGCCACGCCCATCCGTTGGCGCGGGCGTCGGCGAGCGTGTAGGCGCCCTGCCGGTCGACGATGACGGTGTCGCCGGAATCGATGACGCGGTCCACGACGAGCTTTCGGCCGCACAGGTCGACATGGGCGAGCGAGCCGCTTTCCGTGCGGACCTTGAGCGCGGCGAAGCGGACGTTCCGCACGAGCCGGATGCGCGCGTTGCTCGCCGCGTAGAGCTCCGCGCCGGCGGCGGCGCCGCGGAACGACGCCGTGTCGTCGTCCGCCGGGATCGGCGTGTAGGCGCGGACGTAGGGGCCGAGATCGTAGCGGGTGCCGTTGCTCCAGCTCTCCACCACGTTGCGGACGAGGAGCGTCTTCTCTGTGGCCGACTGCAGCCACACCGTGCCGGCGGCGCCCTCCCAGTAGGGCTGGTTTTCGCGCTGCCAGTAGTCGGGCGCGCGGGAGCCGTTCGCGGAGGCCGTCGTCGCCGAGGCGGCGTTCGCCCCGGTCGCGACGAGCGCCACGCGCCCGCCGGAGGCGGCGGCCTGCTGGCCCGACCCCGACGGGGCCGACGCGTTGGCCTCGAACGTGCCCGCGCCGGCGATCGCCGCCGCGCGGACGTAGATGGACCCGCCGGCGCCACCGGCGACCTGCGAGCCCGACTGGCCGTTGGCGATCACGCGGCCGGCGTTGGAAAACGTGCCGCCCACGACGAAGCGGAGGGATCCGCCGCCGTGTCCTTCGGAGACGTCCACGTCCGTCCCGTTGTTTCCGCGGGCCGAGCCCTTGCCGGTCGCGACGGGCTCGAGGATCGACCCGAACGGCAGCAGCACCGGATCCGACACCGCGGCGTACATCTGGTTCGTCGCCGTGATCACGTAGCCGGCGTGGACGCCGCGGCTGTTGTGGCCGCCGTCCGTCCAGAAGCCGCGGCCGCGGCCCTGCCCGGAAATGTTGACGCCCGCGCCGACCGTGAAGTCGCCGCCGACGGCGACGTTCAGCCGGTAGCGCTCGACCGGCTCGGGCTCGCCGGCGGTCTTGACGGAGGGCCCCTGGACGGGATGAACCCAGGCGCCGCCGAGGACCGACGCGTCGCCCGCGATCGTGAAGAGGTGGAAGCCCGCGTCCACGTCGGAACCTTCATACGTGATGGGGAAGATCACCTGGCCGTTGTATTCGGCCGTCTGCGTCCACGAAGCGACCTCGTTCGTCGCGGCGGCGTCCCACGTGAGATTGCGCGAGCTCCACGGGCCGAGGAGGATGTTGTCCTCCGCGACGGGCGCGCGGCCGAGGCTCCAGTTGGCGGCGGCGGAGGCGTTCCCGTCGTAGGTCGCGACCCAGACGTTGTAGCCGGCGGGCGGCGGGTAGTCGACGAGCATGAGCGACGCCGTCGCGCCGACGCCGCCGTAGAAGCCGGAACCGGCCGCGACGGCGAGCGTCAGCGTCGCGTCCGCCGCGAGGGCGGGGTCGTTGAGCGGGACGATCGGCACCGAGACCGTCGATTCCCCGGCGGCGAAGGTCGCCGTGCCGGACGGCGCCTGGTAGGAGACGCCCGCCGTGGCGGTGTCGGACGAAACCGTGTAGGCGACCGTCAGCGGCAGCGTGGCGTCGCCGGGGCGCGAGAGGACGAACGACCCCGCCACGAGGCCCTCCTCCAGCGCGTCGGAGCCCTTGGCGGCGGCGACGTCGCCGACGAGGAAGATCTCGTCCGTCGTGCGGCGCGCCGAGGCGCCGGACGGCGCCGTGGCCACGACGGTGGCGGCGTAGGTGCCGGCGGCCTCCGTGCCGGCGCTCGTCCACGAGAGGGCGTAGGTGTCGGCCCCTGCCGCGGCGGTCCACGTCGCGGACCAGAGCGTCGTGGCGCCGAACTGGACGGCCAGGTCGTAGGCGTTGCCGGCGACGCCGCTCACCGTGGCGGTGACGGTGTAGGTGCCGTCCGGATTGCGGACGACCGCGGGGCCGGCGGAGATGTCCGGCGTGTCGGTCGCGGCGTTCTGCACGGCGCCGTAGGAGACGTAGCCGGCCGTCACGACCTGCTCGTATTCGGCCTGGAGGTAGTCGGCCGCCGGAACGCCGTCGTAGATGCGGATTTCGTCCGCGTAGCCCGTATGAGAATCATATTTGTTGTTGTCCGCCGCATAGCCGCCGAAGGCCACGCCCTGGGAGCCCGCCGTGCCGGGCGTGGCGACGGAGCCGGACACGGACTGGTCGTTGACGATCATCCGGCCGGCCGTGCCGTCGATCGTCGCGGCGACGAAGTTCCACGACTGGTTCTTGAGAATCTGGTAGAGCACGGTGTTCGCGCCGACCTGCGTCGAAGAGCCGTTTCCGCGAAGGATCACGCCCGTGCCGGAAATGCCCATGTATTCGAAGCCGTCGTCGCCGTAGGCGACCTTGTTCGAGAAGAACCGGACCTTCGGGCTGGCCGACGTGGACCGGACCCACGCCGACACGGCGAAGCGCGAGACGGACGAGAGCGCCGCGAGCGGATTCTTGTCGCGGGTGCCGAGCTTGAAGCGGGTTCCCTGCGCCGTGTTCGAGTTGAAGAACGCGCTGCCGAGGTGGTCGGCGCGCGTGGTGGAGAGCGTGTAGCCGCCCGTCGCGGGCACGGGCGAGGCCGGATAGTCGCCGCCGGTGGCGCAGGTGAGGTCGTTGCCGTGGTAGACCGCGACGTAGTTCGCCCAGACGGCGGTCGGATCGTTTGCGTCCGGGGCGGCGCTTCCGAAGCGCATCGTGATCACGTCGCCCTGGGAGAGCTGCGGCACCTTGACCCAGACGAGCGATTCGCCGTTCTCGTTCCACGTGTCCACCTCGTAGGCCAGACCCGTGCCGTCGGCCGTCTCGAAGCGCAGGTCCGAGCCCCCGGTCCCCTGGAAGTCCTGGTAGGAGAAGCCGGAGATGGCCGATTCCGAGAGGCGGACGAGGAGCGGGAAGTCCGCGAGCGTGACGCCGCTCGGCACGCCCGTCACGGTGATGGCGAGCGTCTTGTCGTAGAAGGCCGCGGAGGCGGGGCCGGCCAGCAGCGCGCAGGCGCCGAAGGCGGCGAGGAGGGTTCGGGCGTTCGTTTTCATGGATGGTCCTGTTGGTGGCGGGGTTTCGTGGATGCTATCGGATTTCAACGGCGGTGAGGTCCGCGTCGAGGGGAAGGTTCCGGCCCCAGGCGCCGGGGATGAACTGCAGCTCCGCGCCGATCCCCTTGCCCGAGAGGTCGATGTCGCCGGCGGGCAGGGGGACGTCGATCTCGACGGTCGGGCGCTCGGGCGTCGCGAGGAAGCAGCCGGGCCGGTCGTTGTCCGCGCCGAAGGGGATCTTGCCGAGGCCGGGGACGAGGAAGAAGCCCTTCACGAGGACCGAGGTGCCGTTCTTGGCGGTGAGCGCGCAGTGCAGCGTGCGTCCGGCGGCCGACGTGGCGGGGTGTCCCGCCGCCCACGCGGCCCAGGAGCGGCGCGCCTCCAGGCCGCGGTCGGCCCAGAACTGCTGATGCACCATGTTGCCGCCGGCGCCGTGCGTGTCGACGTGCAGCGAGCCGTCGGCCGCGAAGGTGAAGAACTTGAGCGCGGCGCCGTTGCCGTTCACGTTGCCGTATCCCATCGACTGGCCCCAGCAGCCGCTGTAGTTGTCCGGACCGCCCACGGCCCAGCGCAGCGCGACGTCGGCGGCCTTGCCCGGCCCGGGCGGCGGGGGCGGGACGTTCTTCGCCTCGACCTCGGCGACCCACTTCGCGAACGTCGCGTCGTCGAGCCGGCCGTGCCACGCGCCGAGGAAGGTGTCGACGAGGCGCGGCTCGGTCCACTGCGCGGTGCGGCGGTCGACGAGGCCCATGTCGAAGCCGCCTCCGTTGTCCCACAGGATCACGGGGAAGCCGTAGGACCGGGCCGTCTCCATGTACTGCCGCGCCCACTTCATGCGCTCGGCCTCGTTGGGGACGTAGTGTAGGGCGTCCAGGAAGCGGTGCTGCGCGTTCACCTCGCCGAGGACGAGCGGGACGCCGCGGTCGGTGAAGTATTTCTTGAACAAGGGGAAGAAAAGCCCGAGCCGCTGCGCGGCGTGCGCGGGATCGTGCTTCTTGCGGTCGCCCCAGAGGCAGAAGTCGCCGGGCTCGTAGCAGTGGATGTCGGCGATGATGCGGTCGCCGTCCGGTTCGGGGCTGCGCCACCCGGCGCACGTCGCCTCCTGGAAGCCCGCCGCGTAGGTCGGGACCATGAGGTACCGCTTCGCGTTGTTGCCGCCCGTGGCGCGGACGGCCTCGACGAAAATCTCCGCCCAGCGGTTCACCGTCTCGAAGTATTCGGCGCGGCCGGTCCAGTCGTCCTGCCCCTTCTGCCGGCCGTCGGGGCCGCCGTAGCCGCGCGCCTTGCGGACTTCGTTGAACGACTCGAAGACGAGTCGCTCGCCCGCGCCGCCGAGCTCGCGCGCGATCTGCGTCCAGAGGTCGCGCAGAAGCTCCCCGGCGCGCTCCTCGTGCTCGCCGTCGATGAGCTGCCACGCGCCGTCGTGGTGCGTGTTCACGATCGTGACGAGCCCCTCGGCGAGGCACCAGCCGGCGACCTCCTTCACGCGGGCGAGGAACGCGGGCTCGATCGGGTGGCCGGGCGCGTCGTGGTCGAAGCGGCGGTCCCACGTGACGGGGATGCGCACCGTGTCGAACCCTTTCGCCCGGTAGGCGCGGATGAGCTCGCGCGTCACCGGGACGTTGCCCCAGTCGGTCTCGTTGCCGCTCGGCACGTCCAGCGTGTTGCCGATGTTGATGCCGACGTGGATCTCGTCGCGGACGAAATCGGCCGCGCTGCGCGAGAACGGCTCGGGCCCGGCGGCGGAGGCGCACGCGGCGGCTGCGGACAGGAGGAGAGAAAGCGCTTTGCGCGGAAACCGAAGTGCCATGTCGGGGGTCGGGGCGAAACAGGACGATGATCGAGGAAACGGGAAACGGCGAAGTGGCGGGAATTCTACCCGAACGAACCCCGCGAAGTCAAGGAAGAAAAAACATGTCTTATACATGTAAAATTTTTGGCTTGACACCGCCCCTCCCGATGCCGTATGCTAGCCCCCGTCGCGCGCCGCCCGGCCGACTTCAGGGCCCAAGTGGCCCGCTTCAGGCGGCGAAGCCGCGACTTCGAGGCCCAAAGGGCCGACTTTCCATGACCAAGCATCTTCCCCCCTATGCCGAACTGGCCGCCCGTCTTCGCGAGCGCATCGCGAAGGAGTCCCTTCCGCCGGGCGCATGGATCGGCACCGAGGTGGCGATCGCCGCCGAGAGCGGGCTCTCGCGGATGACCGTGCGCCGCGCCGTGCAGGCGCTCGTGGACGAGGGGCTCGTCGAACGCCGCGCGGGGCGCGGCGTGTTCGTGCGCGGGGAGCGCTCGGCGACGCGCCGGCTCCGCGTCGTCGCCGGCAATCTGCTCTGGACGCCCGCCGTGCGCGTGGCGCAGGCGGTGCAGGAGGGCGCGGCGGCGGCCGGGTTCGAGGTCTCGGTCTTCGACGGCCGCGGCGACCTGGGCGCCGTGGTCGCGGAGCTGCGCGCCCTGCCGGGCTCCGGCGCGGCGGGCGCGGTCGTGATGTCGCAGCACGACCCGTCGTTCAACCGCGCGCTCGCGGCGCTCGTCGCCGCGGACTTCCCGTTCGTCGTCGCGGACCAGACGCTCTCCGACCTGCCCGGCGCATCGGTCGCCTCGGACAACCGCGCGGGCGGCCGCCTCGCGGCGGAGGCGCTGCTTGCGGCGGGCCACCGCCGGCTCGCGTTCCTCGGCGACCTCGCGGCCGACACGACGGCCGAGCGCGCGCAGGGCGCGGCTGACGCCTGCGCGGAGGCGCTCGTCCCGCCGCCGCTACGTCTCGACCTCCCCGGCCAGCGCTTCGCGAACTGGGAGCCCGCGATCCGGGAGCGGATCGGGGAGCTGCTTCGCGCCCGCCCCCGCCCGACCGCGCTCGTGTGCAGCTGCGACGCCGTCGCGCGCCACGCGATCCGCGCGCTCGCGGCGCGGGGCGTCGCGGTCCCGCGCGCGATGAGCCTCACGGGCTTCGACGACGACCCGATCGCCGAATGGGGCTCGCCCGCGCTCACCACGGTCCGCCAGGACTTCGCCGAAATGGGCCGCCGCGCGCTCGCGCTTCTCGCGGAGCGCCTCTCCGACCCGACCGCCGCACCCCGCCACGAGGCGGTGCCCGTCGCGCTCGTCGAGCGCGACTCCGTCGCCCCGCCCCCCCGCCGCGTCGCCGCCTGCCGACGCGTCTGAGCTCCATCCAGAACCCCGCCCCAAAAATCAACAACATGCCCTCCGAACCGCTCTCCCGCCGCCGGGCCGACTTCCTCCGCTCGCCGCTTCCGACGAAGGACGCCGCCATCCTGCGCTTCTCCGGCCTTCCCGCCGGCCTCGACGTCTACAACTGCTCCCCGCCCTTCCCGTGGCGCGGCGGGCGAGCCCTCTTCGGACGCGTCGAGCCGCACGCGAACTGGGCCGACTCCTGGACCGCCCTCTTCGCGGAGACGGCGCCCGACGAGTTCGCCCTCGTCCCCGAGTTCCGCTGGCTGGAGATCGAGGATCCGTTCCTGGCCGTGTTCGGGGACGAATGGATCCTCGGCGGCACGCGCGTGAAAAAGGCGGCCGGCGACGTGTGCGGCTTCCGCTGCGACTTCTTCCGCGGCCGCGGGCCGCTCGACCTCACGTACTTCGCCAGCGGGCCGGACGACATGAAGGACCTGCGCCTCGTGCCGCTGCCGGACGGCCGCGCCGGGCTCTTCACCCGCCCGCGCGGGCCGGAGGTCGTCGCGCGCTACGGCAGCGAATCGGTGATCGGCTGGACGATCCTCCCCTCCCCCGGCGCGCTCGGCCCCGACGCGGCGGCGCGCGCCGAGATCCTGCCCGACGTCTTCGGCCCCGGCGAATGGGGCGGCTGCAACCAGTGCATCCCGCTCCCGGACGGGCGCATCGGCGTGGCGGCCCACCTCTGCCACGAGGGGGAGAAGGCCTCCAACGGAAAGGCCATGCAGCACTACTGCAACGCGGCGTTCGTGCTGGACCCCGCCACCGGCCGCGCCACGCCGCCCCGCCTCATCGCCACGCGCGGCACCTACGGCGGCGAGATCGTCCCGAAGGAGCCGCACCTCGCGGACTGCGCCTTCACCTCCGGCCTCGTCCGCCGTCCGGACGGCCTCTGGGACCTGTACTCCGGCCTCTGCGACAGCGCCGAGGGCCGCGTCACCCTCCTCTTCGACCCCTTCGCCCCGATTTCCTGAAACCCACATGCACCAAACCTACGCCATGAAACACACGAACCATCAAACCCATCCCGCCCATCAAAACCGCCCACCCATGAAGACCGTGAGAACAACCAACCTGCTCGCGACGCTGTTTGCGTTCTTGGCGGCATCCGCCTCCGCTTGGGCGGCGAATGTCACGTGGAACAATTCGACGGGCAACGGCCTGTGGTCCGATCCCGGCAACTGGGCCGGCGGCGCACTTCCCGGCGAAGGAGACGTGGCCGTCATCGGCTCGAACGTGACGCTCGACGCCGACGCCACGGTGTTGGGGGTGTCGCTGTCCGGTTCCCCGGTGATCGAAGGCGCGGGGCATCGGCTCACCGTCCTGAACGGAACGGTCACGGGCGGATCGAAGCCCGTCGTCAAATGCAAGCTCGTCTTCCCCGAAGGCGTAGCGGCGACCGTCAGACCGTCGCAGGGATATGGCAACACCATGACGATCGAGGGCGGCATCGACGGCGGCGCCTCGGTCGCGTCCACGGGAGGCAACCAGAACTTCAACATTCGCTTCACCAACGAGA
>CAMOEO010000074.1 GCA_946612175.1 uncultured Verrucomicrobiota bacterium | reverse complement strand
CAGCTCCAGCGCGCCGGCGGCCGTTTCGCCCTCGTCCAGCCGGAACGGCGCCGACGCCAGCCCCTCGCCGCCGTCCGGGGCCCACGGCGGCTCGGCGCGGACGACGGCGTCCGCCGCGCCCCGCCCGCGCTGCTCCGCATGCCAGGAGAGCACGGTTACGCCGCGGCGCATCGGATCGACCGAGACGAACACCGTCGGCGGCCGCTCCGCCCCGTCGGCCGCCTCGCCCCGGGCGCGCGGCGGCGCCGCCGCGGCGAGCGCGGCGAACGCGAAAAGAAGAAGGGCGTGGCGCATGGCGCGGTCGGGGAAAACGGGAGACTGGTGGGCGGGGCGGGATTCGGACCCGCGACCACTCGGGTGTAAGCCGAGGGCTCTTACCGCTGAGCTACCCGCCCGCGGAAAGCGGCGCCCATTCTACCCGAAACCGCCGCTCCGGGCAACCTCCCCTCCGGCGCGATTCCGTTTTGCATTCCGGGGGAGGTTCTGCTAGCATTGTGCGCCGTTCCCCGCACCCACGAAAGGAGAACCCATGAAGCCCCCCGCATCCCCCGTCGATCCCGGCGTCCTGCCGCTCCCCGACGACCTTGTCTCGCGCTACGCGAGCATGGCCGCCGAGGCCTCCCGCATCGATCCCGAGTTCTACCGCATCTACAACGTCAAGCGCGGCCTCCGCAACGCGGACGGCTCCGGCGTCCTCGTCGGCCTCACCACCGTCGGCTCCGTCGTCGGCTACTCGATGCTCGAGCAGGAGATCGTCCCCGTCCCCGGGCGCCTGCTCTACCGCGGCATCGAGATCCGCGACATCGTCCGCGGCTTCCAGTCCGAGGACCGCTTCGGCTTCGAGGAGGTCTGCTTCCTGCTGCTCATGGGCCACCTCCCGACGAAGGAAGAGCTGGCCGAGTTCTCCGCCGCGCTCGACTCGCAGCGCCCGCTCCCCAACGGGTTCAAGGAGGACGCCATCCTCGGCATGCCCTCCCCCGACGTCATGAACAAGCTCGCGCGCTGCGTGCTCGCGTCCTACGCGTTCGACCGCGATCCGGACGACACCTCGATCCCCAACGTCGTCCGCCAGTCGATCGGCCTCATCGCCCGCTTCCCGACCTACGCGGTCTACGGCTACCAGGCCAAGGCGCACTACTACCTGCACAAGAGCCTGCACATGCGCATCCCCGAGCCCGGCCTCTCGACGGCCGAGCACATCCTCTGCCTGCTGCGCCCCCACAGCCGCTACACGAAGCTCGAGGCCGAGCTGCTCGACCTCTGCCTCGTCCTGCACGCCGACCACGGCGGCGGCAACAACTCGACCTTCACGACGCACGCCGTCTCCTCGACCTACACCGACACCTACTCGGCCATCGCCGCGGCGTGCCTCTCGCTCAAGGGACCCCGCCACGGCGGCGCGAACCTCGAGGTCCGCAAGATGATGGACGCCGTCAAGTCGCACGTGCGCGACTGGGACAGCGACGCCGACGTCGAGCGCTACCTCAAGCGGATCCTCGATCGCAAGGCCTACGACCGCCGCGGCCTCATCTACGGCCTCGGGCACGCCGTCTACAAGGTCTCCGACCCGCGCGCCGAGATCCTCCGCGAGAAGGCCTCGCAGCTCGTGGCGGAGCACGCCTCGTTCCGCCCCGAGTTCGAGCTCTACCAGAAGGTCGCCCGCATCGGCGGCCGGCTGCTGCAGGAGCGCCGCGGGACGGCGAACCCGCTCCCGGCCAACGTCGACCTCTGGTCCGGCCTCGTCTACAAGATGCTCGGCATCCCGACAGACCTCTTCACGCCGCTCTTCGCCGTCGGGCGCGTCCCCGGCTGGTGCGCGCACCGGCTGGAGGAGCTCAGCGGCAACTCGCGCATCGTCCGCCCGGCCTTCAAGTGCATCCTGCCCCCGCAGAAGTACATCCCGCTCGGCCAGCGCACCCCCGAGACCGCCGTCGCCCCGCACACCCCCCGCGCGCCGGTCGTCGACTAGCCGCCCCCGCCCTCGCCGGCCCGTCCATGAACCGCACAATTTTTCAGTGGACGAAACCCGCCGGAATGCGCTAGAATCCCCCCCGCTTTCACGCCCCCGCGACGGGAGCGTGCATCCACCTTCCTACCCCACACCACACAACACCCCTCAAGGAGTCACCCCGCCATGGGTTCCATCAAGAAGAAGCGCCGCGCCAAGATGTCCAAGCACAAGCACGACAAGCGGATCAAGCTCGAGCGTCACAAGACCCGCTAAGGACGGCGCCCCCATGGGCTCCCTGCACCGCATCGCCCGCCCGTGGGCCTTTCTTCCGGCGGCCGCGGCGCTCCTTGCCCTCGCGGCCCGCGGCGAACCCCGCCCCGCGGAGATCTCCCCGGCGGACGACGAGTCCGCGAAAGCCCTGGCGTTCACCGCCCAGGGCTTTTGCTTTTCGGAGGACTCCGCCCGCCCCTTCGCGGCCGAATGGGCCTATCGCTCCGCCCTCCGCCGCCATCCCTCCGACCCCGCCCCCTGGCGCCTGCTCGCCGAGTTCTACGACGACCGCGGCCGCGTCGCCGACGCCTCGGAGACGCTCCTGCGCTGCGCGGAGCGCTTCGGCCTGCGCATCGACTGGCGCGCCGCGGCGGTCGCCGCGACGCGCGCGGGCGACACCAACCGCCTCGCCCGCGCCGCCGCCGGACTCTCCGCCCTCGCCCCGCCGGACGACGCGCCGGAGGAACGCCTCCAGGACCTGATCGTCCTCCTCGGCGCCGACGCGCAGCTCCTCGACGCCGCCCGCCTCCGCGACGACTTCCGCGCGTTCGTCCGCCTGCGCCGCCGCCGCCCCGCGCTCGCCCTCGGCCCGTTCGTCCGCTCCGCCCCGAGCGACCTCTTCGGGACGCTCTCCGCCGGCTTCGCCCGCGAAGCGCGCCTCGCGCCGCGCGACCGCGCCCGCACCGTCGCCGCCCTGGCCGACGCGCTCTGCGCGGAGGTCCCCGACCGCGAACGCCCCGACGTCGCCCGTGCCCTCGTCGAGGCCGCCGCGCCCTTCGCGTCCGGGAACGTCGCGCCCGGCGCGTCGGGGCTCGCCCTCGAGCTCTACGCCCGCGCCGCGCTGCTCGACGAGGAATGGCCCGCGCCCCTCGCGCGCTACGTCCTTCTCCTCCACGGCCGGTCCGAAGAGGGACAGTCCCCGGAGGCGTTCCTCCGCGACATCGGAGACACCGTTCCCCCCTCGCCCCGCCACGGGCTCCTCCTCGGCATCCTCGCCGCGGACCTGGCCTGCGCCGAGGCCGGCGCGGCCGAGGCGACCAACCTCCTCGCCCGCGCCGCCGCCGGCGTTCCCGAGGAGCGCCTCCCCTCCCTCTACCACCAGGTCCTCTCCCGCGCGCTCGAGGAGCTCGGCGACGGCGAGGGCGCCCTCCGCGCCCTCGAGCGCGGCGTCGCGCTCCTGCCGGACGACCCCACCCTCGGCAACAACCTCGCCTACACCCTCGCCGAGCAGGGGCGCGACCTCGACCGCGCGCTCGACCTCGTCGACCGCGCGCTCGCCGCGCGCCCGCTCGAGCACGCCTACCTCGACACCCTCGGCTGGATCCTCCACCTCCAGGGGCGCGACGACGACGCCCTCGTCGCCCTTCGCAAGGCCCTCCAGCTCATGGACCTTCCCTCCTCCGAGGTCTTCGACCACGTCGCCGCCGTCCTCGCCGCCCTCGGCCGTCCCCGCGAGGCCGCCCTTTGGACCCGCCGCGCACGCCAGTGCGAATTCCTCGACTGACCCACCCACCCCACCCTCCGCCATGCCCATCCTCCACCAGCTTGTCGCCGGATTCCGCCGCGGCGACGCCATCAGCAACGAGGCGCTCCTGATCCGCGACCTGTGCGCCGCGCACGGCCTGGAGTCCGACATCCGGTGCCCGCTCCCGAACGCCTTCGTCCACGACCGTCCGCTCGTGCGCGACGTCGAGACGCTCCCCGCCGAGGTCCGCCCCGACGACATCGCGCTGCTCCACCTCTCGATCGGAAGCCGCTGCAACCGGATCTTCCCCGCCCTGCCCTGCCGCAAGGTCATCCTCTACCACAACGTTACCCCGCCCCGGTTCTTCGAGCGGCTCAACCCCTCCACCTCGCAGGTCCTCGAGGACGGGCTCCGGCAGGTCGCCGACCTCCGCGACGCGGCGGACTCCGTCTGGGCCGACAGCGCGTTCAACGCCGCGGAGCTGCGCGGGATGGGCTACCGCGACCCGAAGGTCCTCCCCCTGCTCATCGACGAATCGTTCGGAACGGGGCCCCTGGCCGCCGACCGCGTCGAGCGGCTCACCGCCCACCCGCTCACCAACATCCTCTTTGTCGGACGCCTCGCCCCCAACAAGCGCCACGACCGCCTGCTCGCGGTCTTCGCCTGCTACCAGCGCTACTGCAACCCCGCCTCGCGGCTCGTCGTCGTCGGCGGCTCGGGCGGCGCGGAGGCCTACAAGGCGCTCCTCCTCGGCGACGCCTACGTCTGGGCCGCGAAGAACGTCGACTTCACCGAATTCCTCGACGAGCCGAACCTCCGCGCGTGCTACGCGACGGCCCACGCCTTCGTCTGCATGAGCGACCACGAGGGCTTCTGCGCGCCGCTGCTCGAGGCGATGGCGTGGCACGTCCCCGTCTTCGCCTGGGCCGCCGGGGCCGTTCCCGAGACGCTCGACGGCGCGGGCGTCCTCTTCGAGCAGGGCACGACGCCCGAGGCGATGGCCGAGACGATCCACCGCGTCCTCTCCGACCCCGCGCTCCGCGCCGCGGTCGTGAAGCGGCAGGACGAGCGCCTCGCCCGCTTCCGCGCCCGCGACGCCTGGGCCGAGCTGCGCGCCGTCCTCGGGCTCTAGCCCCCGCCGCCCCCTACGCCTCCCGCGACTGCACGCGCGCCAGGCGCAGGATCGCGTCGAGCCGCTCGTCCGGCGTCCGCCCCGCCGGCGCCGGCAGCCGCCCCTGGAAGCGCAGCGGCGCGCCGCGCCGGTAGAGGTAGAGCAGCCCCTCGCGCATCGCGACGCGCGAGATGCCGCGCTCCGCGCACAGGATCCGCAGCAGCGTCGTGCGGTACAGCCGCCGCAGCGACGCCGGCGGCTCGCCGAAGCGGTCCGTCATCTCCTCGCGCAGCGCGTCGAGGTCCGCCTCGCTCGAGCACTCCGCGAGCCGCCGGTGGAACTCGATCCGCCGCGCGTCGTCCGAGACGTACCCGTACGGCAGGAACGCCGACGCCTCCCCCTGCCCCTCGCTCGGGCCGCCGCGCAGGAACGGCAGGTCGAGCTCCACGTTCACCAGCAGCGGCGGCTTCTCCCCGCGCAGCTGCGCGACGGCCCGCCGCAGCAGCTGGCAGTACAGGCTGAAGCCGACGGCCGAGATGTGCCCGCTCTGCTCCGCGCCGAGCAGGTTGCCCGCGCCGCGGATGCCGAGGTCCTTGAGCGCGAGCTGCACGCCGCACCCGAGCCGCGACGCCTGCGCGAGCGCCTCGAGCCGCTCCCGCGCCTCGGTCGTCACGTACGCCCGCGCCGGCACCATGAAGTACGCGTACGCCTTCACCGCGCCGCGCCCCACGCGCCCGCGCAGCTGGTACAGGTCCGCGATGCCGAACCGGTCCGCGCGGTCCACGAGGATCGTGTTCGCGCGCGGCACGTCGATCCCGTTCTCCACGATCGTCGTGCAGAGCAGCACGTCGTACCGCCCGTCCGCGAACTCCCGCATCACCCGCGCCGTCTCGCGCGAGCCGAGCTGCCCGTGCCCCACCCCGATCCGCAGGTGCGGCACGAGCCGCCGCAGCCGCTCGTGCACGAGGTCGATCGTCATCACGCGGTTGTGCAGGTAGAAGACCTGCCCGCCCCGGGAGACCTCCCGCAGGATCGCGTCCCGGATCGTCGCGTCGTCCTCCACGACGACCCGCGTCTCCGTCGCCACGCGCCCCGGCGGCGGCGTCCGCAGCAGCGAGAGGTCGCGCGCCCCCGTGAGCCCCAGGTACAGCGAGCGCGGAATCGGCGTCGCGGAGAGCGTCAGGACGTCGACCATCTCGCTCGCCTCCTTGAGCCGCTCCTTGTCGCGCACCCCGAAGCGCTGCTCCTCGTCGACGATCACGAGCCCCAGGTCCTTGAACCGCGCCTTCTCCGCCAGGATGCCGTGCGTGCCGATCAGGATGTCCACCGCACCGCTCGCCGCGCCCGCCAGCGCCTCCGCCCGCTGCGCCGGCGTGGCGAAGCGCGAATGCAGCGCGATCCGCACCGGGAACGGGTCGAACCGCTCCCGGAAGGTCTCGTAGTGCTGCTGCGCCAGCACCGTCGTCGGGACGAGCACCGCCACCTGCCGCCCCTGCATCGCGCAGACGAACGCCGCCCGCATCGCGACCTCCGTCTTGCCGTACCCCGCGTCGCCGCACACGAGGCGGTCCATCGGATGCGGGCTCTCCATGTCCTCCCGCACGCGCCGGATGCACTCCGCCTGCCCCGCCGTCTCCCGGTACGGGAACCCCGCCTCGAACTCCGCCATGTACGGCGTCTCGTGCGCGAACGGCCGCCCCGGCAGCTCCCGCCGCCGCGCCTGCCGCCGCAGCATCCCCAGCGCCAGCGCCTGGACGGACCGCGCCGCCGCGAGCTTCTCCGCGCTCCAGCGCCGCCCGCCCAGCGCGTGCAGCTTCGTCGGGACCTCGTCCCCCGCCCCCGCGTACCGCGACACCAGGTGCGCCTGCGAGAGCGGCACGTACAGCCGCGCCCCCTTCGCGTACTCCAGCACGAGCGCCTCCGACCGCGCCCCCGCCACCTCGACCTCCTCCGTCCCGAGGTACCGCCCGATGCCGTGCTCCGCGTGCACGACGAGGTCCCCCGGCCCGAAGGTCTCGAAGAGCCGCGCCGCCAGCGCCTCGGTCGGGTCCTCGTCCGCCTCGCCCCACTCCGTCTCCGGCGCGCCGCCCGCCGCCGCGCCCGCGCCGGCCCCGTCCGCCGCAACCGGTCCGAGCCCGCCCGCGCCGCCCCCCGGCGCGCGCTTGGCGCGCCCGAACAGGTCCGCCTGCGAAAGGTACGCCGCCCGCAGCCGCCCCCGCGCCCCCTCGACGAGGAACCCGCCCGAGAGCGGCGCCACGCGCACATCCGCGTCCGGCGCCCCCGCGAAATCCGCCCGGACGCTCCCCGCCGCCCCCGAGGTGTCGAGGCACGCGTGCACCGCCGCCCCCGCCCGCGCCGCGTCGCGCAGCAGCGTGTCGAGCAGCGCGTGCCGCCGCGCCAGCAGCAGGTCGGGGTCCGGCGAGAGCGTTCCCTCGGCCGCGCCCGCGAGCCCGTTCACCGGCGCCAGCGGCAGCCGCGCCTCCGCCGCCCCCTCCGGCAGCGGCAGCCCGAGGAACGCCTGCGCGACGTCCTCCCGCGCGTCCAGCGCCGCCCGCGCCGCCGGCAGCCGCCGCCCCTCCGCGATCGCCCCCGCCTCGGCGAACGACTCCGCCGCCGCGTCCAGCGCGCCGCCGCCGATCCACAGCACCGTCGTCCCCGGCGGCAGGAAGTCGTGCAGCAGCCGCCTCGCCTGCATCGGAAGCCGCGCCGGCGGGATCCGCAGGCTCTCCAGCCGCTGGTCCGACCGCTGGTCCGCCGCCCGGAACGTCCGCAGCGACTCCACCTCGTCTCCGAAGTACTCGATGCGGCTCGGCACCCCCGCCGCCGCCGGCCACACGTCGACGATGCCGCCCTTGACCGCGAACGCGCCCGGCTCGTACACCTCCGGCTCGCGCCGGTAGCCGTTCTCGAGCAGCCATGCGACGAGCGCCTCCGGCCCCGGCCCGCCGCCCGGCGCCAGATGCCGCGAGAGCCGCTCCGTCAGGTCCGGGTCGGGCGAGGGCTGGAGCATCGCCTGCGCGCACGTCGCCACGAGCGCCCGCGGCGCCCGCTCCCGCCCGCGCTCCAGCAGCCCCAGCACCGACAGGCGCGCCGCCGTCGCCGCCGCGTCCTCGTCCGCGAGCGAGAGCATCGGGAAGACGCGCAGCGCGTCGCCCCTCGCCAGGAACGCCGCCGCGTCCGCCGCGAACGCCTCCAGCTCCCGCGGCCCCGGCAGCACCGCCAGGACGCAGGAGCGCTCCGGGTCGCGCGCCAGCGCGACGGCGAGCGCCGCCGCGCCCGCGCCCGGCGGGGTGGCCGCGCCTGCGCGCCGCGCGCCCCCGAACGGCGCGCGCAGCCGTTCCGCCAGATCGTTCGGCAGCAGCTCCCTGCGGTTTGCCTTCATCGCCCGCCATTCTAGCAGAACCCCGCCTCCCCCGCCACCCCCCCGCCGCGAGTCCGCGCTTTCGGCTTTCGGGTTCGCGCGAGTTCTGCTACACTCTGCCCCATGCTCCGCTACTTCCTCAAGCGCCTCGCCCTCGTGGTTCCGACCTTCCTCGGCATCACGGTCGTCTGCTTCGCGCTCGTCCAGGCCGTCCCCGGCGGCCCCGTCGAGCAGCGGCTCGCCGCGCTCCGCGGCCTCGCCGGCGGCGGCGCCGCCCAGGTCGCGGACGGCGGCGCGCGCGGCGGCCCGCACGCCGTCTCCGAGGAGATGCGCCGGCGCCTCGACGAGCACTTCGGCTTCGACAAGCCCCTCCCCGTACGCTACTGGAACTGGCTCGTCCGCGACCGCTGCGGCCTCCGGACGCACTCCTACCACTACACCGACAAGACCGCCGGCCGCCTCATCGCCGACCGCATCCCCGTCTCGCTCTGGTTCGGCATCCCCGGCTTCTTCCTCACCTACCTCGTGTGCATCCCCCTCGGCATCGCCAAGGCCCTCCGCCGCGGCACGCGCTTCGACCTGGTCTCGTCGGTCGTCGTCTTCGTCGGCTACGCCGTCCCCGCCTTCGCCCTCGGCATGGTCCTCCGCACGCTGCTCTGCGGCACCGTGGACGGCCTCTGGGACGTGCTCCCCCTCGGCGGCCTCGAGAGCGACGGCTACGCGGAGATGGGCTTCCGGGCCCGTGCGCTCGACCGCGCCCGCCACATGCTCCTCCCGGTCCTCTGCTACATGGCAGGATCCTTCGCGATGCTGACGCTGCTCGCGAAGAACTCCCTCCTCGACCAGCTCTCCGCGGACTACGTCCGCACCGTCCTCGCGAAGGGCGCGACGATGCGCCGCGCCGTCTGGGGCCACGCGCTTCGCAACGCGCTCGTTCCCGTCGCCACCGGCTTCGGCGGCGTCCTGACCGTGATGTTCGCCGGCTCCGTGATCGTCGAGAGCGT
Source organism: uncultured Verrucomicrobiota bacterium (assembly GCA_946612175.1). Lineage (GTDB taxonomy): Bacteria > Verrucomicrobiota > Kiritimatiellia > RFP12 > UBA3636 > UBA3636. The sequence continues at coordinate 1,543 of CAMOEO010000074.1, read as the reverse complement.
CTTCGAGATCCCCGGCATGGGCCTGCTCTCCCTCGAGGCGCTCGAATCCCGCGACTACCCGGTCTTCCTCGGGCTGCTCTCCGTCACGTCGGTCCTCGGCCTCCTCGGCCAGATCCTCTCCGACCTGTGCTACGTCCTGATCGACCCCCGCATCCGCTTCGACCGATGAACCTCCGCTCGCCCGCCTGGAAACGCTTCCGCGCCAACCGGCGCGGCTGGTGGTCGCTATGGCTCTTCGTCGGGCTCTACGCCGCCAGCCTCTGCGCCGGCCTCTACTGCGGCGACCCGCACGCCGTCTACCCCGCCTCCGTCCTCGACCCGCACCTGCGCCCCGCCGTCGTCTCCGCCGGGCACTATCCCGTCGCCGCGGTCGAGGTCGCGGACGAGAGGGGGGTGGCGCGAAGCGACTCCCCACCTCTGCCCCCCTCCGAGAGGGGGGTGGCGCGAAGCGCCGGGGGGAGTACTCCGTGCGGCGATCTGGACCTCGCGCAGGTGCGGGCCTGGGGCGACACCAACGCCTTCGCCACCGCCCTCTCCTCCCCTCTCCCGGACGCGCTCGCCCCCGCGCTCGCCGCCCGCCTCCGCGGCGAGGCGGCGCCCGCCTTCGAGTTCGCGACGAACGGCATCTCCTACCGCCTCGCCGCCGCGCAGGGACGCAGGGACGCAGGGACGCACGGCCCGGCGACCGCCCGCGTCTACCTCCGCCGTGCCGACTGGCGCACGGCCGCCCCGGAGCCGCCTTCCGCCGCCCCGCGCGAAGCCGGTTCCGTGACCGGGGCTTCCGCCCCGGGCCCCGCCGCGCCGCTCGAGCCCGCCGTCTTCCCCTTCCGCCCCATCCCGGGCCACCCCTTCGGCTTCGACGCCGCGGGCCGCGACGTCTTCTCGCGCGTCGTCTACGGCGCGCGCACGGCGATCACCTTCGGCCTGCTGCTCACGCTCGCCTCGATCGCGCTCGGCGTCGCGTTCGGCGCCGTGCAGGGCTACTTCGTGCGCTGGGTCGACGTCGCCGGCCAGCGCTTCACCGAGATCTGGTCGGCGATCCCGTTCCTCTACGTGATGATCTTCCTCGGCAACGCGTTCGGCCGCTCCTTCGGGCTGCTGCTCGTATGCTACGCGGTCTTCAACTGGATCGGCGTCGCCTCCTACGTGCGCGCCGAGTTCCTGCGCCTGCGCACGCGGCCGTTCGTCGACGCCGCCCGCGTCCAGGGCCTCTCCCACGCGCGGATCATGTTCCGCCACCTGCTTCCGAACGCCCTCACCCCGCTCATCACCCTCTTCCCCTTCCTGCTCGTCGGCGCCATCGGCGCGCTCGCCTCCCTCGACTACCTCGGCTTCGGCCTGCCCGACGGCGCCCCGTCCTGGGGCGAGCTGCTGCAGCAGGCGCAGGCCTTCCGCCACGCCTGGTGGCTCGTCCTCTGGCCCTCGCTCGCCCTCTTCGTCGTCATGCTCCTCGGCGTTTTCGTCGGCGAGGGCCTCCGCGACGCCTTCGACCCGAAGCCCCTCAGCGCGCTCGATGCGGAGTCGCCGCCCCGCTCCAAGAGGG
>CAMOEO010000073.1 GCA_946612175.1 uncultured Verrucomicrobiota bacterium | reverse complement strand
GCTCGGCATGCTCGCGCTGCGCTGCTTCGGCGGCCGCCCGCCCCGCCTCTGGAGCCCCGTCCTCCGCCGCGCCACCTCGCCGCTCCCGGCCGACCGCCAGCCGGACGCCGCCGCCTTCGCCCGCGCCCTGCGCCGCCGCCGAACGCCGGTCTTCGCGCTCGCGGCCGCGGCCCTCGCCGCACTCGCATTCCGGCTCTGCTCCCCATCGTCCCCGCCGTCCCCATCGTCCCCTCCGCCCCCGCCCTCCTCCGCCGCCGCGCTCGAAGCCGCCGCCCCGCCCGCCCTGCGCGAGGTCGCGACCTTCGGCGCGCTCGGCGACCACCCGCACGTCTCCCTCTCGCTCGACGGTCGGACCGTTTCGCTCGCGGAGCCGTTCCGCCTCGGGTGCGGCGCCATCGTCGAAATCGAGGGCCCCGGCCGGCTCGACGGCATCCTCGAAGGGAACACGAACGACCTCGTGATCCTGCGGAACGCGACCCTCGTGAACCGCACCGAGGACCCCGACCCGGCCCACAGCCCGCGCGTCCGGCTCGAGGCGGGCGGGTATCTCATGTTGCCCGAAATCCTCTCGCTTCACGCCCGCGACTGGGCGGATCCCTACGACGAGCCGGACCCCTTTGCGCCGAAGCCGGAGGACCGCGCCGTCCGCTTCGGCCACGGCCTCGAGCCGGACCTTCGCACGGAGCTGCTGCGGGAACGCGGGCTCGCGTCCGACGAGCGCCTCCGCGCCGCGGAGGAGCGCGAAGTCCCCGCCCCGGAACTCGGCCCGATCCTGCTGCCGGACGGGCCGACGAACGTCCTCTGGTCCGTCTCCACGCTCCATCCCTGGCGCCGGCATCCCACCGAGCCGGGCGTGATCTACTGCGATCTCTCCGGAGGCTTCGGCGAATCGTGGATCCGGATGCGCGCCGACTGCGACGTCAAGCTCCGCCTCCGATACAAGAAGAGCTTCGCCGGCGCGGACGACCACGGCGGCCGCGGCGGCGTCTTCGAGGAAATCTACCACGGCATGACGTGCGAACGCGACGCCTCGGACGGCAAGCCATCCGACGGCTGGCACTGTCTCGGACGCGAGAATCTCGAGTACCACTCCGGCACCCACGACGTCGTCTACCGCTTCCGCTCGGACGCCTACACGATCCCCGGCCACTTCAACGGCGTCCTCCTCCGCGCCGAGCCCACGCAGAGTCCCGTGCAGAGCCGCTGAGCCGGCCCGGACCGCCCGGCCTCGTCGTGTTGGTTTCGCGCGAAGTCCGCGAAGCTTGATCTCGCGCAGAGAGCGCGGAGAACGCAGAGCCGGCCGCCGGTTCAATTCTCACGCGGAGTCCGCGAAATGTTGTTTGAGGTGGCTTCGCCGCCCCGGAGCAGGGCTTCGCGGACTCCGCGCGTAAGACGCCCCCGCGGCGCGCGAGTATGTTTTCAGAATCGCGCGCCGCCTCCGTTTCGGGAAAACGTAGGAACGCTCTCCGCAGTGCGACCGATGGCGCGCTTTTTCCGTTGCCCAACCGCAACCAACACATAGGAAACCAACACCATGAAGAACGATGAGAACAAGCCGAACGATCTCCGTTCGGAACTTGAAAAGCTTCGCGGAGCCCTGACTTGGCGACCCTGGGTCGGCGAAAAGTATCCGGCGGAGGGCGGACTCCTCGTCATCGGCGAATCGAACTACGCCGACGAGACCAATGGCATCGTCGACTATCCGGAGGGCGTCACGCCGGGAACGGCCGTCGACACGGTCAACAAAGACTGGGAGTTCACGAACAAGGTCGTCCGATGCTTTTGCATTGACAGAACAAAGACAAACAGAACCTTCGACGGAATCTCCGGCGTTCTGACCGAATTGCCCGATCCAGAAGAAAGATCACACGCCGTCTGGAACTCGATCGCCTACATGGATCTGATCCAGTGCGCCTTGGTAGGGAAATGGGGAGATACGGGTCGGGCGCGGCCGAAGAAAGAAATGTGGGGGCCGGGATGGACGGCCGTCCTCGCGGCGATTGCGGTCTTGAAGCCGGGAAAGCTGTTGTTCGTCGGTTCGGATGTCGCAACCACGTGCAACAAAAAGTTCCTTCCCGAAAACGCCCAAGCGCATGTCGTCAACGACCGTAAAATCGGTAGCTGCTGGCTTCGGAGGGGATGGCTTCAGCCACCGAATTCGAACCGCATTGATTTTGTCGGCATTCCGAATCCCGGAGGCGCGCACGGTTTCTCGCCCGCTGACTGGAAGGATGCCCTTGAGTCTCCGAAACCGGGGCGACGGTGAATTCCGGCCTCTTGAATGAAATCCGGAATCCATCCAAGACGGAACACGCGAACGCAGCGCAACAAAAAAGAAAAGGACAGCACATGAACGCCAAGAAGAAAACAGACTCCGCACCCAAGCTCCTCTCTTTCGACGAGTACCTGTCGTCCCTGGAGGAGATGGAGGCCGCCGAGAAGAAGCCCGCCCCAAAAAAGGCGAAAAAGGCCCCCGCAAAGAAGCCCTCGGCCAAGAAGGCGGAAAAGGCCCCTGCAAAGAAGCCATCAGCCAAGAAGGCGGAAAAGTCCCCCGCAAAGAAGGCCGCAACGAAGGCGCCCGCAGTCGCGCCCGCGGCGGAAACAACGATGATCGCCCTTCCCCGCGGCGTTGAGCTCGCGATGGTCCGGATTCCCGGGAAGGACTACTGGATGGGCAAGTTCCAAGTCACGCAGGCGCAGTGGGAAGCCGTGATGGGCGAGAACCCCTCCGAATTCCCGGACGCGGAGAATCCCGTGGAGAACGTCTCGTGGAACGACTGCCAGAAGTTTCTGAAGAAGCTCAACGCGCAGCCCGCCGCGAAGGCGTCCGGCCTGGTCTTCCGCCTGCCGGAGGAGGACGAATGGGAATACGCCTGCCGCGCGAGTTCGACGGGTAAGTACTGCAGAATCGCCGACGGGACGGAAATCTCCGAGGATACGCTCGGCGAGGTCGCGTGGTTCGACGAAGCCGTGTTCATGGGATCGACGCATCCCGTCGGACAGAAGAAGCCGAACGCGTTCGGGCTCTACGACATGCACGGCAACGTGAAGGAGTGGACGGCCACTGCGGATGGCGGCCTCCACGCCCGCCGCGTCTATCGCGGCGGCGGCTGGAGCAGCTCGGCCAAGGGCTGCGAGTCCTCCTGCCGGAACTGGTACTCGCCCTCCAGCCGGATCCACAACCTCGGCTTCCGCCTCTGCGCCTCGCCCGCGAAGGCCCGCACCGTCGATCCCGCAGTCGAGGGAATCATCGCGTCGATGGTCCCGATTCCCGGGAAGGACTACCGGATGGGCAAGTTCCCGGTCACGCAGGCGCAGTGGAAAGCCGTGATGGGCGAAAATCCCTCCGAATTCGAGGGCGCGGACAATCCCGTGGAGAATGTCTCGTGGGACGACTGCCAGGAGTTTCTGGAGAAACTTAACGCGCAGCCCGCCGCGAAGGCGTCCGGACTGGTCTTCCGCCTGCCGGAGGAGGACGAATGGGAATACGCCTGCCGCGCGGGCGCGGAAGGCGACTACTGCAAGCTCGCGGACGGGACGGAAATCGAGGAGGAGACGCTCGACGAGGTCGCGTGGTTCTATGACAACTCGGATGGTACGACGCATCCCGTCGGGCGGAAGAAGCCGAACGCGTTCGGTCTCTACGACATGCACGGCAACGTGCGGGAGTTGACGGCCACTGCGGATGGCGAGCGCCGCGTTGACCGCGGCGGCGGCTGGGACTTCCTGGCCGGGGGCTGCGAGTCCTCCAACCGGAACAGGCGCTCACCGGGCTACCGGAGCGTCGACCTCGGCTTCCGCCTTTGCGCCTCCGGCAGGGCTGACTAGGGGCTCGCAAGTCCGACCGGTCCCGCGGCGCGGTCCGCGCCGCGGGACCGGTCGGATGTTGTCCCTCCGCTTCGCTCTGCGCACACCCGGCTTTCGGGCTTTCGTGCGCGGGTCGTCGATGTCGTCGGCATCGTCGATGTCGTCGACCGGCCGCGGCGCGGGGGAGCTTCCCCCGGGGAACGGCCCTCGACAAAATCGACTACATCGACGACGTCGACGACCCCTCGCGCGCTGTCTTGTCCGTCGGAACGCGGCGTGGTAGAATCCGCGGCCATGATCCACCTCCTCCTCGCCGCCATCTACCTCGCCTTCGTCGGGCTCGGGCTGCCGGACGGCCTCCTCGGCGCCGCGTGGCCCGCGATGCGCGCCGACGCGGCGTTCCGCGGCTTCGGCGGCGGCACGCCGCCGCTCTCGCACTCGGGCATCGTCTTCGCCATCATCGCAATCTGCACCGTCGTCTCGGCGCTCCAGAGCGACCGCACCACGAAGCGCTTCGGCGCGGCGCGCGTGACCGCCTTCAGCACCGCGCTCGCCGCGGTCGCCCTCTTCGGCTTCGCGCAGTGCCGCTCGATGGCGGGGCTGTGCCTCTGGGCCGTCCCCTACGGCCTCGCCGCCGGGGCGATCGACGCCGCCCTCAACAACTACGTCGCGCTGCACTTCGCCAGCCGCCACATGAGCTGGCTGCACTGCATGTGGGGCGTCGGCGCGACGGCCGGGCCCTACGTGATGGGCGCGGCGCTCACGCGCGGCGCGCCGTGGCAGCGCGGCTACCTGCTCGTCGGCATCGCGCAGGCCCTCGTCGCGGCGGCCGTCTTCGCGAGCCTGCCGCTCTGGAAGCGCATGCAGCGCGCGTCCTGCGCGCCGGCGGAAACGCCGGCGTCGCGCCGCCCGCTGCGCCTCGCCGAGATCCTGCGCATCCCGGGGGCGCGGGCGATCCTGCTCTGCTTCTTCTGCTACTGCGCGATCGAACAGACCGCGGGGCTGTGGGCCGCGACGTTCCTGGCGCACCGGGGCGTCTCCCCCGAGCGCGCGGCGTTCTACGCGAGCATGGTCTACCTCGGGATCACCCTCGGGCGCGGCATCGGCGGATTCGCGACGTTCCGGTGGAACGACGACCAGATGCTGCGCATCGGCGAAGGGATCATCGTCGTGGGGCTCGCGCTCGTCGGCGCGGCGGCGCTCGCGCCGGCGGTGCCGTCGGGCGTCGCGTGCGCGGGGTTCGTCGTGGCGGGGTTCGGCTGCGCGCCGGTCTATCCGAGCATCATCCACTCGACGCCCGCGCATTTCGGCGCGGACCGGTCGCAGGCGATCATCGGCGTGCAGATGGCCTTCGCCTATCTGGGCACCACCGCGATGCCGCCGCTCTTCGGCGTGCTGGCGCGGCACGTCACGCCGGCGCTCCTGCCGCTCTACCTCGGCGCGCTGCTCGCGCTCATGGCGGCGCTCTACGAACGCGTCGTCCGCGTCACCGCGGCGGCGCGCTAGGCGTCCGCGAACGCGTAGGTCGACGAGACGTCCGCCTTGGCGAACCAGGCGGCGATCGCGGCGTCGTAGGCGGCGGTGTGGGCGAACGCCTTCTGCATGAGGCGGAAGCGCGTCGCGAGCGAGAGCTTCCCGCCCGTGCGGCGCAGCTCGTCGAGCAGCGCGGGGTAGTCGGCGACGTCCGTGACGGAGGCGACGCGGATGAAGTTCTTCGCGGAGGCGCGGATCATGCAGGGGCCGCCGATGTCGATGTTGGAGCGGCACTCCTCGGGGGAGACGCCGGGCCGGGAGGAGACGGCCTGGAAGGGGTAGAGGTTGCCGACGACCATGTCGATCTCGACGGCGCCCGTGCGGGCGAGGTCGGCCTGGTGGGCGTCGTTGTAGTGCTCGCCGAGGAGGCCGAGGTAGATCTTGAAGTCGAGGGTCTTCACGAGGCCGCCCTGCATCTCGGGCTGGCCGGTGTAGTCGGAGACGGCCACGAGGTGCTCCGCGGCGGCGGGGCCGAGGGCGGTCTGGAGGGCCTTGTAGGTGCCGCCGGTGCTGTAGAGCTTCACGCCGGGGCAGGTCTCGAGGAGGCCCTTGACGAAGGGCTCGAGGCCGGACTTGTCGAAGAGGCTCACCAGGACGTTGCGGACGGGGACCTCGTTGTCGATCTTCTGGACGATGTTGAATGCCATGGCTTGTGCGGGGGTTCGTGCGCGGCGCCGGGCCGCGGCGGATTGGACGCGAGAACGGCGAGGATTCTATTCCCTCCGCATCGGGAAGTCAAACGGGCGACCGGGGCAACCCGTAGTACCGGAGTACCGGTGTACCGAGGACGTTTGCCTCGCCGCGGCGTTTCTGCTAGAATCGCGGCATTCGGACGAACCCGGTTTCACCCCCATCCCATGGACATCCCCTTCCGCGAGAACCTCCTCCGTCTGCTTCGCACCGCCCTTTCCTTCATCGCCTTCGGCGCCCTCGCGGGCTCCGCCCTCGGGCTGGTCGTATGGGAGGTGAAGGCGACGGGCAACATCGTCGAGGGCGGCGTGGTCGAGACCGTGCAGTTCTGCCTGCTCGTGCTCGCGGCGGCGTCCTACTTCCTGCTCGCACGCCGGAGGCCGGGCCTCTCCCGCGCCTTCGCGCTGGCGGGGCTGGCCATCGTCGCCATGGCGTTCCGGGAGCTCGACGGGCTCCTCGACGAACGGCTCTTCCACGGCGCCTGGAAGCTCTTCGACGGCGCGGTCGCCGTCGTCTTCCTCGCCGTCGCGCTCCGCGGCTTCCGCCGCACCGTCGCGCAGGCGGCGGAGTTCGTGGGGACGTTCCACTTCGCCCTGCTCGCGGCGGGCATCGTCCTCGCGGTCGTGGTCGCCCAGATCCTCGGCTTCAAGGGGCTCTGGCACGCGGTGTTCGACCTCGAGCCCTGGCGCACGCTCCGCGACGCGCTGCACGATTCGGCCGAAATGGACGTCCCCCGCCACGTCAAGAACCTCGTCGAGGAGGCGCTCGAGCTCTCGAGCTACGCCCTCGTCCTTGCCTCCGCGGTGGCGCCGCCCCTCGCCGGCTCGAAGGTCGGCCGGGACGGCGCCCCCTCCAAACCGTAACACCCGGAATCGTTCCGACTCCCTCCCCATGAAATTCCACGACAGGCACGCCTGGGCGGCCTACGAGTCCCCCTACTTCGCCATCACCTTCCGCCGCCGCGACGCGCGCCTCGCGTTCCTCGGCATCGATTCCGGCGGCCGCCGCTGGGACCACAAGAACACCTACAACCTCCTCAAGCCCTCGCAGGGCGCCCTCGTCCCCGCGATCGACCGCGTCGCGAGGAAGCCCCCCGAGTTCCTCCCGCCGCGGCCCGCCGACAGTCCTGACGGCCGGGCTCCGTCCCGGCCGGCCGTCCCGGCCGACTGGCTCGCGCAGTCCGCGTGCGAGGCCGGCCTCGCCGCCGCGTCCGACAAGGTCGCCTTCGCGTTCTCCCCGGTCGACGACCGCACGTTCGACATCTCCGTCGAGTCGAAGGACGGCGCCCCGCTCAAGGGCCCGTTCTGGGAGATGAGCCTCCAGATCAAGACCGCGCCGCCCACGATCTGGGCCGAGACGAGGATGGACGACCCCGTGCAGGTCGAGGCGCGCCGCCACGCGCATCCGCGCTCCGGCGAGTCGCTCGAGCTCGCGCGCCGCGTCTGGCGGCTCCCGATGGTCGTCCACTTCCCCGACTTCGGCCACGTCCGCATCGAGGCCGCCGAGGGCGAGGCCGACTGCCTCGAGCGCCTCCTCAAGAGCGAGGAGTTCTCCGGCCTCAACCTCGGCTTCCTCAACCTCGGCTCGCACACGCAGAACTGCGGCCTGCACTACGGCCGGTCGCTGCTCGCGTTCCGCCCGAAGAAGGGCTGCGCCCGCGCGGTTCTGCGCTTCACGGTCCTTCCCGAGATCGCGCCGCACCCCGCCACGGGCCAGGACTTCACGAAGGACGCGAAGTGGGACGGCTTCCGCCGCAACTACCTGAACGGCTTCACGCTCCACCGCCCGACGCTCACGATGGGCGACAACATCGTCCTCGCGGGCTACGCGCACCTCGCCGTCCAGAACAAGGCCGACCTGCTGGACCTCGCGGGCGACTCGGACGACCCGACGCTCTGCCTCATCCGCAGGATCTTCATCCACCAGACCGACGCCGCGATGCGCGCGCAGGACGCCGACGGCGAGATCAACTGGGACTACCCGCACGAGCCCAAGAAGCCCGGCGTCCGCTGCGGCGCGTGGATCGACTGCACGCCCGCCAACGTCATCGCCGCCTGCACCTGCCTGCGCTGGGAGCCGCGCCACGCGAAGAAATGGTATCCCGCGCTCGTCCGCGCGGCCGACTGGATGCTCGCGCTCGACACGGACGGCGACGCGATCCTCGAGAACCCCTTCGCTGGCCGATCCTTCTTCGAGAAGTACGACCAGCCCGGGCGCCGGCCCGTCAACTGGTGGGACAACATCGCCTACGGCCACAAGGACGCCTGGACGAACCTGCTCTGCCACCGCGCGCTGCGCCTTGTGGGCGACCTGGCGGAGAAGCGCGGCGACCGGGCGACCGCCGCGAAGATCCGCGACTGGATGGCGCGTTTCGGCGCCGCGTTCCGTTCGGCGCTCGTCAATCCCGAGACCGGCGTCGTGGCGGGGTGGCGCGACCGCGACGGCAAGCTTCACGACTGGCTCTTCACCTGCCCGACGTCGATGGCCGTGAACGAGGCCGTCCTCACGCCGGAGGAGGGCCGCCCGATGCTGCGCACGCTCCTCGACGCGATGGCGGCGGAGGGCTTCGGCGACCTCAAGTACGGCATCCCCGGCAACTGCCGGCCCATCCCGCTCTCGACCGACACCTTCGACTGGGCGTTCATGGGCGCGTGGCCACGCTACGAGAACGGCGGGCTCTGCGGGATGACCGCGTGGCACTTCCTCAACGCGATGTACCGCTGCGGGATGCGCGAGGAGGCCGACGGCATCTACTTCCGCATGCTCGACACCTTCGAGAACTGGCCGACGCACTCCGGGCTCTTCCCGGGCTACATGGAGAGCGTCGACTGGCGCACGAAGGACGGCAACCCCTGCGGCTACAACTACCTCGCCGACAACTACCTCTTCCTCGGCTCGGGCTACCTCGCCCACACCGGCCGCGACCACACTGTCTTCGCGTAATCCCCCACGACCCCAAGCCCGGCAAGAAGCCCGAGCCCTGTCTCCGGGTCGATGCCAACGGCCTCGTGCCGCGCCAACTGCTGCGATTAGGCTAATCCTTCCGCTGGAGGATCCGGACGATCTGCTCCGGGGTGATCGTGTAGCGGCGTCCGCAGAGATGGCATCGGAACTCGCGGGGACGGAGCGGGCGCAGCATGCCCTCGAGGACGGGGCGGGAAAGGTCGGCGTAGGAGGCGAGCACGCGCTCCTCGGAGCAGGAGCAGCCGAAGGCGATCGCCCGGGTGGGGCCGGTCACGAGGTCGTCCAGGCCGAGCACCTCGCGCATCGTGGGAAGCGTGGCGTCGTAGGCGAGCGTGTCGGCGACGGTGCCGTCCTCGAAGAGCTTCGCCACGCGCTTGAAGGCGCGACGGGACCCCTCGTGGACGAGCTGGAGCGCAAGGGCGCGGACGCGGTCGGGACCGCCGTCGTAGGCGGTGGCGACGAGGGCGACGCGGCAGGGCGCCATGGTGGAGAGCAGCTCGGCGAAATAGGTCTCGGGCGTGCCGGGGCGTGCCTGGAAGGCGACCTGGCTGCGCACCTCGCCGTCGGCTCGAAGGCGGGTGGACTTTCCGGTTGCGACGGGGCCGCAGAAGTCGTCGGGGGCGGTCCCGGGGGCGGGATCGAGCGTGTCGGGGGCGTTCTCGTGGAGCGCGCCGCGGAGACGGCCGTCGCCCTCCAGTTCGACGAGCCAGCCGCCGGCGCGGCCGGCCAGGTCTGCGGAGAGAACGAGACGCTCGCCCGGCTCGACGAGATCGATCCCGGCGATGGCGGCGCCGGCGAGGACGCGTCCGAGCAGGAGCGAGGCGGGCTCGGTGCAGCCGTGGCTTTCCGCCAGGCGGCGGGCGGTGGCGGACACGTCGGCGTACAGGAAGCGGAGGCGCTCTTTGGGGCAGAACGCCTCGACGGCGGAATCGTTGGTGCGGGCGAGGACCATGGTCGGAAGGTGGCGGAGAGTATACTACATGGCGGTCGAGGCGGAAACCGTTATTTCCGCGGGGGGAACGGCATCCGGGAGGGATTCGGCCTCCGCGAGGGCGGGCCGCCGCCCGGCCGAACGGATGAAACGCGCCAGAAAGGCGAAATTCCGGTCAAGATCGGCGAGGTCGAGCGGATGGGGGAAGCGCAACAGGTCGAGCAGGTAGAACCGCCCGAAAAGCCCGTGGTCGTGGGCGTATCGATAGAGGAGGGAGAGGTAGGCCCGGGCCAGTCGGAGAGAGGGGGTGCGTCCCTGACGGAAGAGGAAGGACAGGGCGTCCTCGTCCCGCAGGTCGGCGCGACAGGATGGACAGGCGGGCAGACGGTTGCCCGGCGCGTCGGGAAGCCCGGGCGCGAAACGGGCGAACGAGGTTCCGGACGGAAGCGGGGCTCCGCAGATCCAGCACGAGGAGAAATCCGGGGGAAGGGCGGGGCCCGGGAGGGGCGGCGCGTCCGCATCGCGAAGCAGAGCATCGTAGCGGGCCTGGCAGTGCACATAGCGGCGGCGAAGTTCGGTCGGACGCGCCAGGCAGGCGGAAACCGTGTCCAGCCGCGCCGCCAGCGCGGCCCACTCCTCGTAGAGGAAGAGGGGGCGCGGACGCGGATAGCGGGGACGGAGATCGTTGAGCAGGAGCGGCATGGGAAAGGAGTCAGGAAGCTTCGCGGACGCCGGAGGCGGGCGCAAGGCCGAGTTCGGGACGGTCGTCGAGCAGGCAGCGAGCACGGCGGCGAATGCGGGGAGGAAGCAGTGCCGAGACGCGGCGAAGGAACCGCTCGCCGCCGAGCGCGCCGCCGTGGAGGAACCCCGCCACGCGCCGCCGCAGCAGCGCGCGGAGCGAACCCGCGCGGACGG
>CAMOEO010000072.1 GCA_946612175.1 uncultured Verrucomicrobiota bacterium | reverse complement strand
TGCCGCGGCCGTCGTCGCGCACGGTGCAGGAGCCGTCGGCGTTGAGCGTGACGTCGACGTGCGTGCAGAAGCCGGCCATGGCCTCGTCGATCGAGTTGTCGACGACCTCGTAGACGCAGTGGTGGTAGCCGCGCTCGAACGTGTCGCCGATGTACATGGCGGGACGCTTGCGGACGGCCTCCATGCCCTCGAGGACCTGGATCTGGGAGGCGCCGTAGTCCTGGTCCTCGGAGACGTGGGAGGCGGCGGCGAAGGAGGCGTCGTCCTCCTCCGGCCGGGGCAGAGCCCGGCCGTCAGGACTGGCGGCGGCGGAAAGGGTGGAGGGATCGGGGGAAGGATCGGAGGGGGCGGACATGGCTGGGGTGTGGGGAGGGGTGTGTGAAAACGGCGGACATTCTAGCAGATTTCGCGCGCGAGCGCAAGCGCACAAGCGCGCTCGCGCGCGCGGGCGCGACATGCCGGGGCGGGTGGATTTTTGCGCGGGGTTCTGGTAGAATGGCCGCATTCGCAACAACCCCTAGGGACCATCCATGAAAATTCTCGTCACCGGCGGCACCGGATTCACGGGCAGCCATCTCGTCAAGCACGTTCTCCGCGAAGGCAACAAGTGCGTCGTGCTGGACAACCAGAGCTCCCCCAACCCCGAGAAGGAGCAGCTGCTGCAGGAGCTCCGGAGCCTGGGGGCGGAGGTCATCATCGGGGACGTGACGAAGGAGGAGGACCTCCGGAAGGCGGTGACGGGATGCGACGCGGTGTACCACCTCGCGGCGGCGTTCCGGAACATCAACGTGTCGAAGAAGGTCTACGACGACACGAACATCCACGCGATGGAGACGCTGCTTCGGCTCTGCAAGGAGCTGGGCGTGAAGAAGCTGATCTACTGCTCGACGCAGGGCGTGCACGGGGACATCGCGTCGCTCTCGGAGAAGCCGCCGCGCCCGGGCAGCGAGGAGTCGCCGATCAAGCCGGAGGACTACTACCAGTACACGAAGCACCAGGGCGAGCTCGTCATCGCGGAGTTCCTGAAGACGAACCCGGACTTCGACGTGACGATCCTGCGTCCGACGGCGCTGTACGGGCCGGGGGATCCGGCGCGGTTCCTGATGATCTACAAGCGGGTGAAGAAGGGCTGGTTCCCGTTCTTCGGGAAGGGGGAGGCGTTCTACCACCCGGTGTACGTGGAGAACTTCTGCGACGCGTTCACGCTGGCGATGAGCCATCCGGCGTCGAAGGGGCAGACGTACATCATCGCGGACGACAAGTACTACTACATCAAGGACATCGTGCAGAAGATCGCGGACATCGAGAAGGCGGACGGGATGATCAAGGGCTGCCGGATGATCCATCTGCCGTTCTACCCGATGTACTGGCTCTCGTTCCTGGTGGCGGCGGTATGGAAGCTGCTGCCGGGCGATCCGCCGATCTTCCCGCGGCGCGTGGACTGGTATCGGCAGAACCGGGGCTTCGTGATCGACAAGGCCCGGCGCGAGCTGGAGTACGAGCCGAAGGTGAAGCTGGACGAGGGGCTGAAGCTCACGTTCGACTGGTACAAGGCGCACAAGTACCTGTAGCGCCATGTCCGGCCCCTCCCCGAACGGGCGCGGCGGCATCGGCCGCGGCGCGAAGGTGGCGCTCGTCTCGCTGGGCTGCCCGAAGAACCTCGTGGACCTGCAGGTCGCGGCGTCGGCGCTGCGGGAGGCGGGGTTCGACGTGGGGGTGCCGGAGGCGGACGCGGACGCGATCCTGGTGAACACGTGCGCGTTCATCGAGAGCGCGCGGGCGGAGGCGGTGGACGCGATCGAGGAGGCGTGCTCGCGCAAGCATGCGCGGGGGCGGAGGGGGCGGGGCGGCCCGGCGGTGATCGTCTCGGGGTGCCTGCCGCAGCGGTACCGGGAGAAGGTGTTCGAGGCGTGTCCGGAAGTGGACGCGGCGGTGGGCGTGGACGACCTGGAGCGGGTGCCGGAGGTCGTGCGCGCGGCGATCGACCGGGCGGCGGCGGGCGCGGCGCCGCTGGACGCGGTGACGCGGGGGCCGTCGACGCGGCTCTTCACGGCGGCGGAGCCGTGGTTCGTGCTCACGCCGGGGCCGTACGCGTACCTGAAGATCGGGGAGGGGTGCCGGCACGCGTGCGCGTTCTGCGCGATCCCGGGGATCCGGGGGAGGCTGCGGTCGAGGCCGCAGGCGACGCTGGTGGAGGAGGCGCGGGCGCTGGTGGGGCATGGAATCCGGGAGCTGGACGTGATCGCGCAGGACGTGACGAGCTACGGGCGCGACCTGCGGGACGGGACGTCGCTGGCGGGGCTGCTGCGGGCGCTGGACGCGCTGCCTGGCGAGTTCCGGATCCGTATGCTGTACGGGCATCCGGCGGGACTGACGGACGAGCTGCTGGAGACGGTGGCGGGGTGCCGGCGGGTGGTGCCGTACTTCGACATTCCGATCCAGCACGCGTCGCCGGCGGTGCTGCGGGCGATGGACCGGCGGGACACGGTGGCGGAGGTGCCGCGGATGGCGGCGCGGATCCGCGCGCGCGTGCCGGAGGCGGTGGTGCGGACGACGTGCCTGGTGGGGTTCCCGGGGGAGACGGCGGCGATGTTCGACGAGCTGCTGCGGTTCGTGAAGGAGGCGCGGTTCGACCATCTGGGGGCGTTCGCGTTCTCGTCGGAGGAGGGGACGAAGGCGGACCGGATGCCGGGGAAGGTGCCGGCGCGGACGGCGGAGGCGCGGCGGAGGCGGCTGATGGAAGCGCAGGCGCGGATCGTGGCGGAGACGCTGGAAGGGCTGGTCGGGACGGAGGCGACGGCGCTGCTGGAGGCGCCTCCGGCGGAGCCGGGGGCGCCGTGGACGGCGCGGACGGAGCGGCAGGCCCCGGACGACATCGACGGCGTGACGTACGTGCGGGGGCTCGGCGCGAAGGCGCGGCCGGGGGACTTCGTGCGGGTGCGGATCGCGGGCCACACGGACTACGACCTGGTGGCCGACCCCGCGTAGCGCGGGGCGGCGCGCGGCGAAAAAAAAAAGGCGCGGCGACCGTGACGGCCGCCGCGCCGGGGGCGAAGGGGGCGAGGAATCGAGGGGGCGGGACGCTAGAGCGAGTCCTCTGCGTCGAGGTTGTAGCCGCCGCCGCGATGCATGAACCCGCCGCGGCGCTGGCGGTCCACCATGAGGTCGAGGACCATGACGTTGCGGACGAGGGATTCCTTGACGAAGAAGCCGTTGGCGGAGGCGTACTGGTGGATCTTGGCTAGGTCCTGCGTCGCGGGGACGAAGTAGCGGCCGGCGATGTCCTCGGCCTTTCCGCCGAGCTCGTTGAGGAGCTGCTGGAGGACGCGGCGCGTGGAGCAGTTGCGGATGACGACGAGGGTCCCCTCGGGAAGCACCGTGGGCGGCGCGGGCGGCTGGGGCGCCTCGAAGGGGGCGGCCGGAGCGGCGGCGGCCGGGGCGCCGGCGGGGGCGGAATTGAACGCGGAGCGCAGCGAGGTAAGGCGCGCGGCGGAATTCGCCTGGGGGGGAACGGAGGGGGGCTGGGCGGAGAAGCCGGAGGTCGCTCCGGCCGCGGAGGCCGGGGTCCAGACGTTCTGGCGCGGCCTGTCATTGCTGAATAGGGACATGTCTCGGTTTTCCTGGGAACGGGGGGTGACCCCTTCGTATCGCATTCATGCGCCCTGCGGGTGCTGAATTGGGCGCCTAGTATAGCACAGGCGGAGTTGAATGCAAGCGGAAAAAACGCGCGTGCGGGCGGGGGTTGAAATGCGGCGGCGTTTCGGCTATCATCCGCCTCGTTTTCCGCGCGAAGCCTCTGTAGCTCAACTGGACAGAGCATCGGCCTTCTAAGCCGAGGGTTGTGGGTTCGATCCCCGCCAGAGGCACCAGCCGGGGGCGCCGGCGCGCAGGGGCGCGCGGGGCGCGGCGTCAGGTGTAGCGCAGGACCTCGTCGATGGTGGTGGTGCCGTCGAGGATGTTGCGGATGCCGTCCTCGCGCATGGTGCGCATGCCGAGCTCACGGGCCTTCTCGCGGATGACGAGGGTGGGCTTGCGCTCGGTGATCATGATGCGGATGGGGTCGGAGACGGAGAGGTATTCGTAGAGGCCGGTACGGCCCTTGTAGCCGGACTTGTTGCAGACGTCGCAGCCGGCGCCGAAGGCGAACTGGCGGCCGGCGACCTGGTCGGGGGTGAGGCCGAGGCGGTCGAGCTGCTCCTGGGTGGGCTCGTAGAAGGTGCGGCAGTTGCGGCAGATCTTGCGGACGAGGCGCTGGCCGAGGCAGGCGTTGAGGGTCGAGGCGATGAGGTAGGGGGCGACGTCCATGTCCACGAGACGGGTGACGGCGCCGGCGGCGTCGTTGGTGTGGAGCGTGGAGAACACCAGGTGGCCCGTGAGGGACGCCTGGACGGCGATCTGGGCCGTTTCGAGGTCGCGGATTTCGCCGACCATGATGACGTCGGGGTCCTGGCGGAGGAAGGCGCGCAGCACGAGCGGGAAGGTGTTGCCCTGAATGGGGTTGACGGGGACCTGGACGAGGCCGTCGATGTCGTATTCGACCGGTTCCTCGGCGGTGAGGATCTTGGTGCCCTCCTTGTTGATGCGGCGGAGGCAGGAGTAGAGGGTGGTGGTCTTGCCGGAGCCGGTGGGGCCGGTGACGATGATGATGCCGTTGGGCTTGCCGATGTCGGCGCCGAGGTTGTTGTAGACGTCCTCGGGCATGCCGAGGTTCTCGAGGTCGAGGGAGACGACGGAGCGGTCGAGGACGCGGAGCACCACCGACTCGCCGAACTGGGTGGGGAGGCAGGACACGCGGAGGTCGATGACGCGGCCGCCGACGGGGAGCTGGATGCGGCCGTCCTGGGGGAGGCGGCGCTCGGCGATGTTGAGGCCGGACATGACCTTGATGCGGGAGATGACGGGCGTCGCGAGGGACTTGGGCGGGGCGGTCATCTCGTAGAGCGCGCCGTCGACGCGGTAGCGGATGTGGAACTCCTTCTCGAAGGGTTCGAAGTGGATGTCGGAGGCGCGGGCCTGGACGGCCTGGAGGAGGACGAGATTGACGAGGCGGACGACGGGGGCGGAGGAGGCGGCGTCGGTGAGGGCCTTCTCGTCCATGTCGGCGTCGTCGAGGCCGGAGCCGGCCGTCGTCTCGAAGTCGGTGAGGGCGAGGTAGTTGTCGACGGTGGAGTCGGAGCCGCCGTAGTAGCGGGAGATGCAGTCGAGGACCTCGTCCTTGCGGGCGAGGGCGAAGCGGATCTCCTTGCCGAGGACGAAGGAGAGCTCGTCGGAGACGACGGGGGAGGGGAGGGTGTAGGAGGCGAGGGTGACGGAGGCGTCGTCGGCCTCGATGGGGACGACGCTGTACATGCGGGCGACGGAGCCCTTGACGGCGGCGAGGAAGTCGGGGTTGATGTCGATGCCGGCGAGGGTGACGACCTCGCAGCCCGCGTTGGCGGCGAGGGCGGCGAGCAGGTCGTCCTCGGTGAGGTAGCCGCCGTCGACGACGATGTCGCGGGGCTCCTTGCCGGAGCGCTGCTGCTCCTCGAGGATCTCGTCGCACGCGGCTTCGTCGAGCATGCCGGTGGAGTGGAGGGTCTCGAGGACGGGGTCGGATGCGTAGTTCTTTGCAGCCATGGTCGGATTTTCGGTCGAACGGTCAAACGGTCATTCCGCATTGCGCGATGCGCAGGCGGCATCAGCCCTGTCCGGTGAGCTCCTTGATCTTCTCGAGCTGGGTGTCGGGGTCGCGGGACTTGGAGATGAACTCCTCGTAGGAGATCATGCCGGCGGTGTAGAGGTTGAGCAGGTGGGAGTCGAGGGTCTGCATGCCGTACTTGGCGCCGGTCTGGATGTCGGAGATGATGCGGTGGGTGTTGCCGTCGCGGATCATGGAGGCGATGGAGGGCGTGTTGACCATGATCTCGAAGGCGGCGACGCGGCCGGGCTTGTCGTCGCGCGGGATGAGCAGCTGGGAAATGACGGCGACGAGGCCGACGGAGAGCTGCATGCGGATCTGGCCCTGCTGGTCGGTCGGGAAGGCGCCGACCATGCGGTCGACGGTGGAGGCGGCGCCGGTGGTGTGGAGGGTGCCGAAGACGAGGTGGCCGGTCTCGGCGGCGGTGATGGCGGCGCCCATCGTCTCGAGGTCGCGCATTTCGCCGACGAGGATGACGTCGGGGTCCTGGCGGAGGGCGCGGCGGATGGCCTCGGCGAAGGAGGGGACGTCGGCGCCGATCTCGCGCTGGGTGACGACGGACTTCTTGTGGTGGTGGTAGTATTCGATCGGGTCCTCGATCGTGATGATGTGGGCGGCGCGGTTGACGTTGATGAAGTCGAGCATCGAGGCGAGCGTGGTCGTCTTGCCGGAGCCGGTGGGGCCGGTGACGAGGACGAGGCCGCGGGGCTTGTAGAGCAGCTCGGTGATCTCCTCGGGCAGGCCGATCTTGGCGAGGGGGATCAGGTCGTTGGGGATCTGGCGGAGGACGAGGCCGATGTGGCCCTTCTGCTTGAAGACGGAGACGCGGAAGCGGGCGCGGTCCTGGAAGGCGAGGCCGAAGTCGGCGCCGCCGTTGGTTTGGACGGACTCGATCTGGGCCTCGGTGCAAATGGAGCGCATGAGGACCTCGGTGTCCTCCGGCTCGAGGGGGGGCATGTCGAGGCGCTGGAGGTCGCCGTGGATGCGGAGCACGGGCGGGTCGCCGACGGCGCAGTGGAGGTCGGACGCCTTGTTGTCGCAGGCGGCCTCCATGAGCTGGTTCATCAGGTCGGGATCGATCATGGTCGGGTCTTTCGGGATGTCGGTCGGTCGGTCGGGGGTCGTTGCGGGTCGCGCATCGGGGATCAGTTCTCGTCGCCCATGGTGACGCGGAGCACCTCGGAGACGGTGGTGATGCCGGCGAGGACCTTGCGGACGCCGTCCTCGCGGAGGGTCCGCATGCCGATCTCGCGGGCGCGGGAGCGGAGGTCGCGGGCGGGGCGGTTGTCGAAGATCATCTGCTGGATCTCGTCGTCGAGCTTGAAGATCTCGAAGATGCCCTTGCGCCCCTTGTAGCCGGAGCGGTTGCAGCGGGGGCAGCCGGCGCCGCGGTAGAGCTTGGCGCCGGCGTACTGCTGCGGGTCGAGGCCGAGGGAGCGGAACTCCGTCAGGTCGGGGTCGTACTCCTCGCGGCACTCCTTGCAGATGGCGCGGACGAGGCGCTGGGCCATGACGGCGCGGAGGGCGGAGGCGACGAGGAAGGGCTTGACGCCGATGTCGAGCAGACGGGTGATGGCGGAGGGGGCGTCGTTGGTGTGGAGGGTGGAGAACACCAGGTGGCCGGTGAGGGCGGCCTCGGTGGCGATGCCGGCGGTCTCGAGGTCGCGGATTTCGCCGATCATCACGATGTTGGGGGCCTGGCGGAGGATGGCGCGGAGAGCGGCGGCGAAGGTCATGCCGATGTCGGCGTGGACGGCGACCTGGTTGATGCCGGACATCTGGTATTCGACCGGGTCCTCGACGGTGATGATCTTGCGGTCGGGCTTGTTGATCTGGCCGAGGCAGGCGTAGAGGGTCGTGGTCTTGCCGGAGCCGGTCGGGCCGGTGACGAGGATGACGCCGTCCGGGAGGTTGATGAGGCCCTCGAAGGTCTGCTGGTCGTCGGTCATGAACCCGAGGTCGGGGAGGCCGAGCGCGAGGTTCTGCTTGTCGAGGATACGCATGACGATCGACTCGCCGTGGCCGGTGGGGACGGTGGAGACGCGGAGGTCGAGCTCGCGGCCCTTGACCTTGATCTGGATGCGGCCGTCCTGGGGGATGCGGCGCTCGGAGAGCTTCATGTTGGCCATGAGCTTGAAGCGCTGGAGGATGGCGCCCTGGAGGCGGCGGGGCGGGGACTCCTGCTCGCGCAGCACGCCGTCGATGCGGTAGCGGATGCGGAAGCGGTGCTCCATCGGCTCGAGGTGGATATCGGACGCGCGGGCGACGAACGCGCGCATGATGATCTGCGCGCAGAGCTTGACGATCGGGGCGTCCTTCTCGCCGGCGGTGGCGGCGCCGAGCTGGTTCTCGAGGCCGGCGGAATCCTCGTCCTCCGGGGCGCCGCCCTCGGACTTCTTCTTTTCGTCGCTGTCGATCTCGTCCAGGAGGCCGGACATCATGTCGATGTCCTGGTCGGGATAGAGCATGCCGAGGGCGGTGGCGATCTGGCGGAAGGGGGCGATGGCGCCCTCGACATCCTTCCCGAGGACGGAGCGGAGGGAGTCGAGCGTCTCGAAGTTCATCGGGTCGGCCATGGCGACCGTAAGGACGCCGTCCTGCTCGTAGAGCGGGACGACCTTGAACTTGCGGGCGAGCTCGCCGGGGAGGAGGTCGCGGACGGAGTCGTTCATCTCCAGGCCGGAGATGTCGAGGAACTGCATCCCGAACGTCTTGGCGAGGGTGCCGAGCACGTCGTTCTCGGTGATGGTGCCGTCGCGGAGCAGCTGGTCGACCGTGGAGACGCCGGACTTGGCGGCCGCGGCGGCGGCGGCCTCGGCCGCCTCGCCGGAGACCACCTGGTTTTCCTGGAGGATTTGAAGGACGTAGTCGTCGTTGGATGTCACGGAAGGTCTCCGGGGGGAGGGAAGGAGGGAAAGGGACGGGAGGCGGGGAAAGCCGAGGGAGGGGACGGGCGGGCCGTACTAAGGAAGCGATTGTAGCACAGGACGGGGCGTTTTCCAAGCGGGAAATGCGCGCGCGCGACGGCGGGTCAGAGGGTGGCGCGGGGCGGTTCCGGCGTGGGCGGCGCGAGGGCGGCGGCGAAGAGGTCCTCGGCGTCGGCCATGACGGAGCGCAGCGCGTCGAGGTTGCCGCCGGCGGAGGCGACGGCGGCGCGGACGGCGGGGTCGCCCGAGTCGGCGAGCGGGCGGAGGGCGGCCTCGAGCTCGGAGACGTTGACGACGACGGATTCGTGGAGCCCGCGGAGGCGCTGGAGGGCGTCGCGCGCGGACTCGGCGTCGTGCTCGGCGACGCGGACGCGGTCGCGCTCAGTGAGGTCCGAGAGGGAGAGGACGGCGCCGATGACGTTGCCGTCGGAGTCGCGGTTGCAGGAGGCGCGGATCTCGATGCGGAAGGCGTCGCCGGAGGCGCGGCGCGCGATGGCGACGCCGGTCGCGTCGTAGGTCTCGCCGGCGAGGGAGTCGATGACGGCGCGGCCGTCGTCGGGGTTGAGCAGCAGCATCCCGAACGGGTTGCCGACGAGGTCGCCGGCCGTGGGGTAGCCCCAGATGCGCGCGGTGGCGGGGTTGGCGTACTCGATCTTGGTCTGTAGGTCGATGACGACGATGGCGTCGGAGGCGTTGCTCAGGGCGTTGTGCTCGGTGCGGAGCATCTCGTCGGTCTGGCGGCGGACGGTCTCGTCGCGGATAAGGAAGCAGAGGTGCGGCGTGGAGAGGCGCAGCTGGGAGACGGAGACCTCGGCGGGGAAGCGGGTGCCGTCGGCGCGCGTGCAGGAGGCCTGCATGAGCGTGAAGGTCTCGCGGCGGAGGTTCTCGTAGAGGGTGCGGACGAGGTCGGAGTCGGCGCCGGAGACGATGCGGTCGAGGGTGAGGTGGGAGAACTGCGCGGGGGTGTAGCCGAAGGCGGCGGTGGCACGGCGGTTGACGTCGCGCACGCGGCCGTGCAGGTCGGTGACGATGGCGGCGTCGTAGATGTTCTGGAAGAGCTCGCCGTAGCTGTCGAGCGACCGGGAAGGGCCGGGCGCGGCGGCGCCGGGCTGGGCCGGAAGGGCCCGCGCGACGGAGGGGGCGAAGCCGGGGACGGCCTGGGGGCGCTCGGAGAGGGGCGTGTCGGAGATTTCGGGGATCAGGTCGATCCGCATCGTGGCCGATTTCTTGTCCATGCGGGAAGGGAGGCTGGGGTCGGAGAGGGGAGGGGAAGGGGCGCGGAAGGGGAAGTCGCGGAGGAAGGGCTAGAGGAGGAAGGCGGCGAACTCGTCGCGGGCCGCGACGGGCTCGGGGTGGTCGACGGGGCGGGCGGCGGGGCGGAACTCGCGGACGACGACCGTGTCGACGCCCTTGTGGTCGGAATAGGCGGAGACGAGGCGGCGGATCGCGGGCAGGTCGCCCTCGGCGGGGCGCACGGCGAGGGCGGTGGGGCCCGGGACGTTGACGGAGCGCAGCACGGCGTCGCCGCCGCGCATCGCGGTGCGGAGGGCCTCGTTGTCGGCCCGGTCGCGGCCGAGGACGACGAGCGTGCCGCCGGGGAGGCGGAAGTGGCGGCCGTGGTTGAGCGCCTCGACGAGGCGGAGGTCGTCCAGCCCTTCGTGTTCCATGAGGTTGCGGAGGCGGCGGCAGTAGTTGGGCTCGGTGAGCTTGCAGCCGCCGGCGGGGGCGGGGTAGTGGCGGATGCCGAACCGCTTCGCGAGCTCCATCTGCGGCTTGCGGTTGCGGCCCTGCAGGTCGAGCAGGCGCTCGCGGTCGACGAGGCCTTCGAGCTCCGGCTCGGTAGGGTCGAGGAGCTTGGCGGAGAGGGGGCGGAGCAGACGCCCGCCGGCGCCGGAGAGGTTGCGGACGCGGTTGAGGGGGCCGCGCTGCTGCGACATGGGGCGCTGCCCGAGCACCTCGCCGGTGGCGACGAAGTCGAAGCCGTTGGCCTGCGCGAACTCCCAGGCGCGGCGGATCATGCGCGCGTGGCAGTCGATGCAGGGGTTGAGGCACGACCCGAAGCCGGAGGGCGGGTTCCGGAGCAGATCGAGGATGTCGGCGGTGAAGTCGATCAGATGCAGGGGGAACCCGAGCTCCTCGCACGAGCGGCGGACGCCCGCGGGGTCTGCGAAGAAGGGCGAGGTGAACGAGACGGCTTCCGCGTGGACGCCCTGGGCGCGGAGGACGCAGAGGCCGAGGAGGGAGTCGAGGCCGCCGGAGCAGAGGCAGAGGGCGCGGCCCTTTCGGGGCGTCTGCGGGGCGGCGGGGGGCGAATCGGTGGGCATGCCGAGGATTGTAGCACGAAGCCCGTCCCCGGGCAACCGATTCGCGCAGTGCGCTAGGCGGATCGGCGCCGTCGCGGGCCGCGATGCCGGCGGACGAGGCCAAGCCGTCGGTGCAGTTCGTCGTCGA
>CAMOEO010000071.1 GCA_946612175.1 uncultured Verrucomicrobiota bacterium | reverse complement strand
GGCTGCCGAAGGTGATGGGGGGCGTGGCTGCGGGCGCGGGGGCGGCGCCCTTCCCGACGATGACGCGCGCGCGGCCCTTCGCGGCGGGGGCGGCTGCTGCGGCGGCGGGGCGGGGCGTCGCGGGGGCGATGGTGCTGGCGGGGGGCGTCCAGGCCTCGGGGAGGAACGGGTCGCGGCCGGAAAGGATGCGCTGGAGGTCCTCCACGGCGTCCTGCCAGTACGGGTAGCGCTCGGAGGGGCGCTTGGCCATGAGGCGGAGCAGGACGTGGGAGATGCCGGCGGGGATGGCGGGGTTGAGGTCGGAGGGCGCGGGGAGGGTCCCGGTCTTCTGCAGCTCCAGGACCTGCATCGCGTCCGTGGCGTCGTCGAACGGGGCGGCGCCGACGAGCATCTGGTAGAGGACGGCGCCGGAGGCGTACATGTCCGCGTGGAAGTCGATCGTATGGGCGGCCTCGATCTGCTCGGGCGGCATGTAGCTGGGCGTCCCGACGAGCATCCCGCCGTCGCCGGCGAGGGGATCCTGGCCGGGCCGGACGAGCGTGGCGGACTGGAAGGAGGAGATCTTGAGCACGTCGCCCGCGAGGACGGTGAGGTTGGCGGGCTTGAGGTTGCGGTGGACGAAGCCGCACTGCTTCCAGGCGCTGTCGAGCGCGTCGGCGAGCTGGAGGAAGAGGCGGACCGCGCGGTCGGGCGGGAGAGGGCCGCCCTCCTGGAGGACGTCGGAGAGGCGCGGGCCGTCGAGGTTCTCCATCACCGCGAAGGGGATGCCGTCGGGCGACCGGCCGATGTCGATCACCTGGACGAAGTTGCGGTGGTGGAGGCGGGCGAACGCGCGGGAGAGTTCGTCGAAGTGCGCGGGCGCGACCGGATCGGCGAGCAGCTCGGGACGGAGCGTCGCGATCGTGACGGGGCGGTCGAGCGAGATCTGCGTCGCCTCCCACACGTCGGAGGAGGAGGTGCTGTTGCGCAGCGCGGTGACCTCGTAGCCCGGCAGGGTCGGGACGGGACGCGAATCGGAGGTGTCTTCGGCGGACATGGCGCGGTGGTGGGGCGGGGAAGGGGCTACCGGTCCTCCCGGCGGCCGTGGCCGCCGCAGGAGCAGCCCTCGCCGTGGCCGTGGCAGCCGCAGCCGTCGTCGTCGCCGCAGGCGTCCTCGAGGGAGCCGAACGCGTAGACGGTGGTGCTGCGGTAGACCTGGCCGGGCTCGAGGCGGACGGAGGGGAACGAGGGCTGGTTGGGGGAGTCGGGGGCGTGCTGCGTCTCGAAGCAGACGCCCCAGTGCTTCCCGTACTTCGAGCCGCGGCGGGCGGGGCAGTCGGGCGCGAGGAAGTTGCCGGAGTAGACCTGGACGCAGGGTTCCGTCGTCCAGACCTCCATCGAGCGGCCGGACTCGGGGTCCGCGAAGAACGCGGCGAAGTCGAGGCCGGGGCCCTTGCGGTCGAGGACGAAGTTGTGGTCGAAGCCGCCGCCGACGGCGCGGAGCAGGCGGTCCTTGCGGGCGAGGGCGAAGCGGTCGCCGAGGAGGGTGGGGGCGCGCAGGTCGAGCGCGGTGCCCTCGACGGACGGGACGCGGCCGGTGGGGAGCAGCCCGGCGTCGACCTCGGTGTAGCGGGAGGCGTTGACCTGGACGAAGTGGCCCGAGACGTCGCTCGCGCCGCCGTTGAGGTTGAAGTACGCGTGCTGCGTGAGGTTGACGACGGTGGGGCGGTCGGTCGTCGCGAGGTAGTCGATGCGCCACTCGTTCGCCTCGGAGAGGGTGTAGACGACGCGGACGAAGAGGTTGCCGGGGTAGTTCTCGTCGCCGTCCGGGGAGAGGGTGGTGAACTCGAGGGCGGGGCCCTCGGGGGCGCGGTACTCGCGCACGGCCCAGACCTTCTGGTCGAAGCCCTTCTCGCCGCCGTGCAGCGAGCAGGAGTGCTTCGGGCCGCCGGAGTTCTGCGCGAGGGCGCGGAACTCGCCGTCGATCGCGAAGCCGCCGCGGGAGATGCGGTTGCCGCAGCGGCCGATGATCGCGTTCATGTAGCCGTTGGCGTGGTGCAGCTCGGGGCGGGCGCAGGCGAGGAGGACCTCGCCGGGGCGGCCGTCGGGGCCGGGGACGCGGAGGGAGGTGACGATGCCGCCGAGCGAGCTCGCGGTGAGCTGCATGCCGGCGCGGTTGCGGAGGGTGTGGAGCGAGGGTTTCATACGGAGGTCTGATTGTATCCGCTCCCGCGCGGAAATGCAACGAAGTTCTCGCGCGGGGTCGCGCGGGGCGAGGGCCGGCGCGAAGCGGGGTCAGGTGGTGTAGTCGGCGTTGATGCTGACGTAGCCGTGCGAGAGGTCGCTCGTGTAGACGGCGTCGGAGAAGCGGCCCATGCCGAGGTCGACGCGGACCTCGAAGGCGCGCTGCTTCATCACGTCGGCGAGGCGGGCGTTCTCCGCGTCGGTCGCGAGGCGGCCGCGGTCGAAGACGCAGACGTCGTCGAAGAAGATGCGGGTCTTCAGCTCCGCGCATTTCGCGCCCGAGTTGCCGACCGCGCAGATGACGCGGCCCCAGTTCGGGTCGCCGCCGAAGCAGGCGGCCTTGAAGAGCGGGGAGTTGGCGATCGTCCGGGCGGCGGCGTAGGCGTCCGCGGCGGAGGCGGCTCCCTCGACGGCGCACGTGACGAACTTCGTGGCGCCCTCGCCGTCCATCACGATCTGCTTGGCGAGCGAGAGCGCGACGGCGGAGAGCGCGGAGACGAACTTCTTCCAGCCGGGGGCGGAGGGCGAGAGCGCGGGGCCGCCGGCGGCGCCGTTGGCGAAGAGGACGCAGGTGTCGTTGGTGCTCTGGTCGCCGTCGACGGTGACGCGGTTGAACGACTTGGCGACGGCGGCCTTGAGCGCGGCGCGGAGCGCGGCCGGGGCGACCCTGGCGTCGGTCGTGAGGAAGATGAGGGTCGTGGCGAGGTTGGGGCAGATCATGCCCGAGCCCTTGCACATGCCGCCGATCGTGTACTCGACGCGGCCGATCTTCACGCGGAGCGCGGCCTGCTTCGGGACGGTGTCCGTCGTCATGATCGCGGCGGCGGCCTCGGCGCCCCCGTCGGGGCGGAGCGCGGCGGCGGCGGCGCGGGCGCCGGCGAGGACGCGGTCCATGGGGAGGCGGCGGCCGATGGTGCCGGTCGAGCAGACGAGCATCTGCTCCACGGGGACGCCGGCGGCCGCGGCGGCGGCGCGGCCGGTCGCGACGGTGTCCGCGTAGCCGGCGCGGCCGGTGCAGGCGTTGGCGCAGCCGACGTTGACGACGACGCCGCGGCAGCGGCCCTTCGCGGCGAGCGGCCGGTCGTACTGGACGGGCGCGGCGGGGACCTTGTTGGAGGTGAAGAGGGCGGCGCAGGCGGCGGGGCGGTCCGAGAGGAGCATCGCCATGTCGTTGCGGCCGGCCTTGAGGCCGGCGGCGACGCCGCAGGCCATCCATCCGGCGGCGGACGTGGCGCCCCCGCCTTCGATCCACTGGAAGGGTTCGGTCTTCATGGGGGGCGAATTCTAGCAGATGGGGCCCGGTGCGGCAACTGCGCCGCCGGGGCCGCTTCCCTTTCGGGGCGGGGTGTGGTATCCTCGGCCGCATGAAGATCCTTTGCATCGGAGACGTCGTCGGCGAGCCCGGGCGGCGCGCGTTCCGGGAGGTCGTCCCGGGGATCCGCGCGCGCGGCGAGGCGCAGGCCGTCGTCGTCAACGCCGAGAACGCCGCGGGCGGCCGCGGGATCACGGGCGCCATCGCGGAAGAGCTCTTCGCCGCCGGGGCGGACGCGATCACGCTCGGCGACCACACCTGGGACCAGAAGGACGCGGGGGCGTTCCTCTCGCGCGAGCGGCGCGCGGTGCGCCCGGCCAACTACGCCGACGCCTGCCCGGGCCGCGGGTGGGCGGCCGTCGCGACCCCGGTCGGGACGATCGTCGTCGCGAACCTCCTCGGCCGCGTCTTCATGAACCCCGTGGACAACCCCTTCCACGCCATCGACCGCCTGCTCGCCGGCCCGATCCCGCGCGACGCGCCGGTGCTCGTCGACTTCCACGCCGAGGCCACGAGCGAGAAGATCGCGATGGGGCGGCACCTCGACGGCCGCGTGGCGGCCGTCTGGGGGACGCACACCCACGTGCAGACCTCCGACGCGAAGGTGCTCCCGAAGGGGACGGGCTACGTCACCGACGTCGGGATGACGGGGCCGGCGGACTCCGTCATCGGCCGCGAGGTGGGGCCCGTGGTGCGCAAGTTCCTCACGGACATGCCCGCGAAGTTCGACGTCGCGAAGGGCCCGTGCGAGCTCTGCGGCTGCCTCTTCGACGTGGACCCCGCCACGCGCCTCTGCCGCTCCGCGGCGGCCGTCCGGTACGCCGTTCCGTGAAACCCTTTGACCTCTCTCCCGAAACAAGGTAGAATCCGCGCCATGAAACGCCTTCTCCCCCTCCTCCTCGCCCTGGCGCTCCCCTTCCTCTGCACGGGGTGCGCCGGCTTCCTCTTCTCGGACTACACCTTCGGCACGACGCTTCCGGAGGACTGCCGCGACGTCTACATCCCGATGATCCGCAACGCGACGGACCAGCCAGCCGCGGCGACGCGCCTGCGCGCGGCCCTGGAGAAGGAGATCCGGCGCGAGGGCACGCTGCGCATCGTGAACGACGAGGCCTCCGCCACGACGCGGCTCGACGTGACGCTCACGGGCTACACGCAGGAGGCCGTCGCCTACAACCGCACCGAGACGCAGCGCCCCTCCGAGTACCGCATGGTGCTCACCGCGCGCGTGGCGTTCGTGAAGCTCCCCCGCGCGCAGGCCGGCGAGACGGCCGAGAAGCCGATCTACGTCCGGAACGCCGTCAGCGGGACGGAGACGTTCCTCGGCGGCGCGGACGCCGTCGCCGCCAAGCTCGCGTGCCTGCCGAAGGCGGCCAAGAACCTGGCCGAGACGATCGTCGACGGCTGCGTCGGCGCCTGGGGCGAGGAGTAGCGGGAGGTGGATCGCCCTTCGGCGCGGCACCGCGCCGCGCGGCGGACCCCGCGGCGCACGGCCCCGCGCGCGCCGGAGCGCGCGGCGGAGAACGGAAGGGCGCCCGGCCGTTCGGACCGGGCGCCCTCGTGCGGACCCCTGCGGGAGCGGGGGCGGCTAGGCCTTCTTCGGGGCGACCAGGGCGGCGGCGCGGGACTTGCGGCGCGCGGCCCCGTTCTTGGTGATGGCGCCCTTCTTCGCGGCCTTGTCGACCTCGGAGGAATAGACGCGGAGAGCGGCCTCGCTCTTCGCGGCGTCGCCCTCGGCGACGGCGGCGAGGAACGCCTTGCGCGCCGTGTTGAGGCGGCTCTTGTTGGCGAGGTTGCGGAGGCGGCGGGCCTTGGAGAGGGCGTCGCGCTTGTAGGCGCTCTTGATGTTGGGCATGGGTGGAGGGGCTCCTGTTACGAATCGGGGGTTGCGGGGGCTTGAGGATAGAAAAATCGGCCCGCGAGGTCAACAAAAAAAAGAAAATGGGAAGAAAGGCCGCATCCGGGCGCGACGCGCCGGTCCGCCGGGGCCCCTCGCCGGGGCTCCGGGCGGCGCTGTTCCCCGTGGCGTTCCTGCTCGTCCCCGCGGGGACGGCGCTCGTGCGCGCGCTGCGGCTCCTCGTGGTGCTGCTGCCCGACGGTCCGACGTGGCTCGGGCTGCCTGCGCCGGTCGGGGCGTTCGTGCTCGGGGCGCTGCTCTTCGCCGGCGCGTTCGTCGCGGTGCGCCTCCCCGCGCGCGCCTACGTCGCGGTCCACGAGGCCACGCACGCGCTCTTCGGGCTGCTCGGCGGCGCGAGGGTCTCGCGGCTGCGCGTCGGGGAGGAGCAGGGGTCGGTCGAGGTCTCGCGCCCGACGCTGCTCAACCTGCTGGCGCCCTACTTCTTCCCGCTGCCCTGCGCCGCGGTGCTGCTGCTCTTCGGCCTCGTCTCCCTCGCCGTCCCGATGGCGGGCCGCCCGGCGGGCGCCGTCGCGGCGCTCCTCGCGGGCGTCGCGTGGGGCTTCCACGCCTGCTACACGGTGAACGCGCTGTTCCAGCGCCAGACCGACCTGGAGGCGGGGGGGCTGTTCTTCTCGCTCGTGCTCGTCGCGCTCCTGAACCTGCTCTTCCTCTGGGCCGCGCTCGTGGCGCTCACGCCCGCGCGGCTCGGGCCGTCCCTCTCCCGGCTCGGCGGCCTCGCGGCGGACTCCTACCTCTGGTTTCTCGACCTCGTCTGCGGCCGATGAGCCGGCCGGGCTTCCCGCGCGCGGCCGCGCTCTTCTTGAGTTTCCTCCCCCGTTGTGGTAGAGTGCAGAGTCGTCGAAACGTCCACCCCGCCACGGGGACCCCGCCATGCCGAAATCCACCACGAAGCGCAATCCGCGCATCCTCATCGTCACGCCCGAGATCACCTACCTGCCCCCGGGCATGGGCAACATGGCCAACCGCATGACCGCCAAGGCCGGCGGCCTGGCGGACGTCTCCGCGTCGCTCGTCTCCGCCCTCTTCGCGCTCGGGGCGGACGTCCACGTCGCGCTGCCCTACTACCGCAAGATGTTCCACATGGACGTCGGCAACCTCGTCGAGCGCGAGCTGCTCGTCTACAAGTCGGTCCTGCCCGAGTCCCGCATCCACCTCGCGCACGACCGCCTCTTCTACTACCGCGAGCGCGTCTACTCCGGCGACGACCAGGTCAACCCCCGCATCGCCCTCGCGTTTCAGCGCGAGGTCATCAACAACATCATCCCCGTCGTCCGCCCCGACCTCGTGCACTGCAACGACTGGATGACCGGCCTGGTGCCCGCCGCCGCCCGCGCGATGGGCATCCGCTCCCTCTTCACGGTCCACAACATCCACACGCGCCAGCTGACGCTCCCGCAGATCGAGGACTTCGGCATCGACGCGGCGGAGTTCTGGAACGAGCTCTACTACTCGGCGATGCCGGGCAACTACGAGTTCACGCGCAACGCGGGCATCCCCGTCGACCTGCTCGCGTCCGGCATCTTCGCCGCCCACCACATCAACACCGTCTCCCCCGCGTTCCTCGACGAGGTCGTCCGCGGCGAGCACTCGTTCGTCCCGGACGCGATCCGCTCCGAGATCCGCGCCAAGGCCGCCGCCGGCTGCGCGGAGGGCATCCTCAACGCGCCGGACGAGAACAACGACCCCGCCACGGACGACGCGCTGCCCGTCAAGTACGGCGCCGACACGCAGGCCGCCGGCAAGCTCGCCGCCAAGCGGAAGCTGCAGGAGGACCTCGGCCTCGACCGCGACGACGGCGCGACGATCCTCTTCTGGCCCTCGCGCCTCGACCCGGTCCAGAAGGGCTGCTCGCTCCTCACCGACATCCTCTACGCGATCGTCCACCGCTACTGGGATCGCGACCTCCAGGTCGTCGTCGTCGCCAACGGCGCCTACCAGGGCGTCTTCCGCGACATCGTGAACTTCCACGGCATCCACCGCCGCGTCGCGGTCGCGGACTTCAATGAGCCGCTCTCCCGCCTCGCCTACGCCGGCTCGGACTTCGTCCTCATGCCCTCGCTCTTCGAGCCGTGCGGCCTTCCGCAGATGGTCGGCGCGCTCTACGGCTCGCTCCCGGTCGTCCGCGACACGGGCGGCCTGCACGACTGCGTCGAGACGATCGACGCGGCGCGCTCGAC
Organism: uncultured Verrucomicrobiota bacterium; assembly: GCA_946612175.1. Classification (GTDB taxonomy): domain Bacteria; phylum Verrucomicrobiota; class Kiritimatiellia; order RFP12; family UBA3636; genus UBA3636. Next base: position 3,479 of record CAMOEO010000071.1, on the reverse strand, counting down.
CGGCAACGGCATCGTCTTCCGCGACTACGACGCCAACGCCCTCTCCTGGGCGATCGACCGGGCGATGGACTTCCGCGCGCTCCCGGCCGCGGTGCAGGCGCGCGAAGTCTCGCGCGTCATGCGCGACGCCGCCGAGCGCTTCAACCACAAGGTCTGCGCGAAGGCCTACATCTCGATGTACGAGCGCATGCTCAAGCGCCCGCTCGTCTCCCGCCGCCCGGCCCCGTCCCGATGAACCCCTTCGACCTCTTCTCCCCCGACGCCAAGAAGGCGATCCAGATCGCCAACCGCGAGGCCCACGGCTACGGCCGGGACGCCATCGGCACCGAGCACCTCCTGCTCGGCCTCGCCAGCCTCGTCGAGGGCCGGTGCAGCGACGTCGCGCGCCGCCTCTCCCTTGACGCCGAGGCCGTCCGGTTCGGCATCGAGAAGTACGCCACCGAGGCCGGCCCGAACACCGCCGAGATCGGCCTCCTCCCGTACACGCCCCGGACGAAGAAGGTCTTCCAGATTGCCGTCTCCGAGGCCCGCTCGGCCCGCTCCCGCACGGTGCGCGCCGAGTTCCTGCTCCTCGCCCTGCTCCGCGAGGGCGAGGGGATCGCCGCCAAGGTCCTCGCCGACCTCGGCATCGACTACGCCAAGGCGACCGAGGCCATCCGCGCGACGCTCGAGGGCGACCCCATGCCCGGCGAGGACGAGGACGACGACGGGGACGGCGACGACGACGGCCCCGCGCCCGGCGACCCGCCGCGCGAGTTCGACGACGACGGCGACGACGACGAGGACGGCGGCCCGCCCTCCTCCGCTCCGTTCCCGCCCCCTCCGCCCCTCCCCGGCGGGGTCTCCGGCCCCGGCGGCGGCGGCTCCGGCCCGTCCGGCTCCGGCGGCGGCCGCCGCAAGGTCGCCACCCCCGCGCTCGACACCTTCGGCCGCGACCTCACCCGCCTCGCCGCCCAGCGCAAGCTCGACCCCATGATCGGCCGCGAGACCGAGATCGGGCGCCTCGTCCAGATCCTCGCCCGCCGCAACAAGAACAACGCCGCCCTCGTCGGCGAGGCCGGCGTCGGCAAGACCGCCGTCGTCGAGGGCCTCGCCCAGGCCATCGCCGACGGCGCCGTCCCCGACCTGCTCCTCGGCCGCCGCATCGTCTCCCTCGACCTCACGCTCATGGTCGCCGGGACCAAGTACCGCGGCGAGTTCGAGAAGCGCATCAAGGCCGTCCTCGACGAGACGCGCCGCGCCGGCAACGTCATCCTCTTCATCGACGAGATCCACACCCTCGTCGGCGCCGGCGGCGCCGAGGGGGCGATGGACGCCGCCAACATTGTCAAGCCCGCCCTCGCCCGCGGCGAGCTGCAGTGCATCGGCGCCACGACGCTCGACGAGTACCGCAAGTCGATCGAGAAGGATCCCGCGCTCGAGCGCCGCTTCCAGACGCTCCGCGTCGAGGAGCCCACCGTTCCGCAGACCGTCGAGATCCTCCGCGGCCTCGCCCCGCGCTACGAGGCGTTCCACAAGGTGAAGTACCGCCCCGAGGCGCTCGAGGCCGCGGCCCGGCTCTCCGCGCGCTACGTCTCCGGCCGCTACCTGCCGGACAAGGCGATCGACCTGATCGACGAGACCGGCGCCCGCGTCCACATCGCCGCCTCCACCCGCCCCGCGGAGTTCAAGGCCGAGGAGACCGCCATCGCCGAGGCCGTCCGCCGCAAGGACGAGGCCGTCGCGAAGCAGGACTTCGAGGCCGCCTCCCGCTTCCGCGACGAGGCCATCGACCGCCGCAAGGCGCTCGACGAACGCCTCGCGGCGTGGAAGAAGGAGCACGGCGGCGACGCCCCCGCGGAGGTCGGCGAGGAGGACATCGCCGAGACGCTCTCCCGCTCCACCGGCATCCCCGTCCGCCGCATGGGGAGCGACGAGACCGCGCGCCTGCTCGACCTCGAGAAGGAGCTCTCCGCCGCCGTCGTCGGCCAGGACGAGGCCATCTCGACCCTCGCCCGCGCGCTGCGCCGCTCCCGCACCGGCCTGCGCGACCCCCGCCGCCCGATCGGCTCGTTCCTCTTCCTCGGTCCGACGGGCGTCGGCAAGACGCTCCTCGCCCGGACCCTCGCCACGCAGATCTTCGGCGACGAGAAGGCGCTCATCCAGGTCGACATGTCCGAGTACGCCGAGCGCCACGAGGTCTCGCGCCTCGTCGGCGCCCCTCCCGGCTACGTCGGCTACGACCAGGGCGGCCAGCTCACCGAGCGCGTCCGCCGCCGCCCCTACAGCGTCGTGCTCTTCGACGAGGTGGAGAAGGCCCACCCCGACGTCATGCAGACGTTCCTGCAGATCCTCGACGAGGGCCGCCTCACCGACGGCCAGGGCCGGCGCGTCGACTTCCGCAACACGGTCGTGATCCTCACGTCCAACCTCGGCGTGGACGCCACCCGCACCTCGCGCTCGTTCGGCTTCGCCGGCGGCGGCGAGGCGGAGGCGGCCGAGCGCGCGAAGTCGGCGATCCTCGAGGCGGCGAAGAAGGCGTTCCGCCCCGAGCTGCTCAACCGCTTCGACGCGATGATCGTCTTCAAGGCGCTCGGGGAGGCCGAGATCGGGAAGATCGTCGAGATCGAGCTCTCCTCCGTCCGCGCGCGCCTCGCCGAGCGCGGGATCGAGCTGGATCTCTCGCCCGAGGCGCTCGCCCGCCTCTCCCGCGCGGGGCTCGACCCGGCCTTCGGCGCGCGCCCCCTCCGCCGCGCCATCGAGAATCTGCTCGAGGACCCGCTCTCCGACGACCTGCTCCGCGGCCGCTTCGTCCCGCCCTGCACCGTCCGCGCCGTCGTCGCCCCCGGCGCCGACCGCCTCTCCTTCGAATCCCTTCCCGCTTCCCCCTCCGCACCCCCCCGTCCCCCCCCCCCCCCCCAACCCCCCCCCCCCCCCGAGCCGCCCGCGAAGGCTTGATCCGAAACAGGAAAGCAGTTGGTCGACGAGCGCGGATGCGCTCGCCGCCAACTGCGCGTTTCGCCGCCGCCTTGCGCCCCGCGCCGCCGCCTTGCGCCCCGCGCCGCCCCTTCGAACCGGTCCGCCCTTGCGAACCACGCCGCCGCCGGCGCGCCACTCTGCCGCTTTCGTGCCGAACCATGTTCTATCTTTATTTTTTATTGAAATTTAAAGAGTTATTTTGTTCTTGATTTCTCCCTGTTTCTTGTGCTATCCTTTCCCCATGCCCTACGGACGTTCCCCCTCCTCCCGTTACCGCTGGCGCGCCGACCGCGAGCCGGACGCGGTCTACTCCGGTCTGTTCTCCCCCGCGACGGAGGACCGCTACTACGGAATGCTCTCGATCGGACTCCTCGAAGTCGCCATCCTCTACTGGCCCGTCACGCTCGGCCTCCTCGCGCTCTCCGGCCTCGGGCTTGGCCTCGGACATCTCCTTTCCCGCGCCGAAGCCCGCGGCCGTGCGCGCGTCCTCGCCGCGGACGCCCGCCGCCGCCGCGCCCTGC
>CAMOEO010000070.1 GCA_946612175.1 uncultured Verrucomicrobiota bacterium | reverse complement strand
CCGAAAAGAGCGGGAACATGGACGGGCGGCCTACGGGGAGTTCGGGCGCGGTCCTGCGCCGTCGGGCGACGCGAACGCGAGCAGATAGGGCGGGACGCGGATGGGACGGCGCGTGGCGGCGTCGACGCAGACGTGGACCGTGTACCCCTCCGCGAGCTCCTCGCCGTCGCGCAGGACGACGCAGCGGATGCGGACGCGGACGCCGCGCGCCTCCTCGACCCAGGCCGCGACCTCGAGCAGGTCGTCGTAGCGGGCCGGCGAGCGGTAGTCCACGTGCGCCTCGACGACGGGCAGCATCGCGCCGCCCTCCTTCTCCATCTCGGCGTAGGTGTAGCCCGTCGCGCGCATCAGCTCGTTGCGCGAGCGCTCGAAGAGCGTCAGGTAGTTGCCGTAGTAGACGTAGCCCATCATGTCCGTGTCGGCGTAGGGGACGCGGTAGGGCATGCGGATGGCGCGGGAGGGGATCTCGGTCGGTTTCATGCCGCCGATTCTACCATCCTTCCCGCGGCCCCGCAAGGCGTCCGTCACTCGTGGCGGAGGGCGACGATGGGATCGAGCCGGGAGGCGCGCACCGCGGGGTAGAGTCCGAACACGACGCCGACGCCGACGCTGATCCCGAACGCGAGCAGCAGGCTCCACGCGGTCACGATCGTCGGCATGCCGGCGAGGAGCGTGACGAGCCGCGGGATGAGCAGCCCGAGCCCGATGCCGATCGCGCCGCCGACCGAGGAGAGCACGAGCGCCTCGACGAGGAACTGCGCGACGATCTGGGAGCGCCGCGCGCCGATCGCGCGGCGGATGCCGATCTCGCGCGTGCGCTCCGTCACCGTCGCGAGCATGATGTTCATGATGCCGATGCCGCCGACGAGCAGGCTGATGCCCGCGATCGCGCCGAGCACGATCGAGAACGTCCGGCGCGTCGCCTGCGCCTGGCGCAGCAGCGCGAGCGGGACGCTGACCTCGTAGTCCTTCTTGCGGTGGAACGTCTCGAGCGAGCGCTCGATGGCGCGCGCCGTCCGCTCGACGATCGACTCGTCCTCCGTCTCGACGAGGATCTGGTGCAGCTCCACCAGCTCGCGGATGTTGGCGCCCTGGGTGCGCTTGGCGAACACGTCGCCGTGGCGCTCGCGCGCGGTCGTGAGCGGAATGTAGGCGTCCGTCCGGGCGTCCGGCGCCTGCATCCCCTGGCCGTCGCCCTCCTCGCTGCGCACGACGCCGACGACCTCGTAGGCGTTTCCGCCGAGCGAGAGGGTCTCGCCGACGGCGTGGTCCGTGGCGAGCAGGCGGCGCACGCCCCATTCGGTGAGGACCGCGACGTGGGCGCGGCCGTCGACGTCCGAGGGCCGCAGCGTGCGCCCCGCGACGAGTGGGCGCCGGACGAGGTCGAACCAGTCCGCCGTCGTCCCGACGATCCGCATCTCGAGCGCGCGGCCGCGGAGGCGGCCGGTCTGCTCGAGCTGCTTCACCGGCACCGCGCGCACGACGCCGGGAATCGTCTCGGCGATGCGCGCCGCGTCCTCGTAGAGCAGCCCGTAGATCGAGAGCCATGCGCGGCCGGTGCTCGCGTTCTGGTCGGCCGAGGGCTTCGCGGCGCGGAGCAGGATGTTGCGGGAGCCGAGGCGGCGGATCTGCGCGATCGCCTCCTCGCTCGCCCCCTCGCCGATGGCGAGCATCGCGATGACGCTGCCGACGCCGAAGACGAGCCCGAGCATCGTCAGCAGCGACCGCAGCTTGTGCAGCAGCAGGTTCTTGACGCCCAGCCGCGTGTCCCGCGCGGCGCGGACGAGCCATGCGCGCCCCGTCATGTCGCCTCCTTCACGAGCCCGTCGCGCAGGACGAGGCGGTGCTCCGCCCATTCGGCGATGTCGGGCTCGTGCGTGACCATGACGATGGTCTTGCCGCGTTCGTGGAGGGCCCGGAAGAGCTTCATGATCTCGACGCTCGTGGCGGTGTCGAGGTTGCCGGTCGGCTCGTCGGCGAGGATGACGGTCGGGTCCGTCGCGAGCGCGCGGGCGATAGCGGCGCGCTGCTGCTGCCCGCCGGAGAGCTGCGAGGGGCGGTGGCCGAGCCGGCCCTCGAGCCCGACGACGCGCGCGAACTCCTCCGCGCGGGCGGCGCTTTCGCGCTCCGGGACGCCCTGGTAGTAGAGCGGGAGCGCGATGTTCTCCGCGACGGTGAGCTGCGGGACGAGGTTGAAGCTCTGGAACACGAAGCCGAGGTGGCGCAGGCGGATGTCCGAGAGCGCGTCGTCGTCGAGGCGCGAGACGTCCTCCCCGCCGAGGCGGTAGGTCCCGGACGTCGGACGGTCGAGGCAGCCGAGGATGGAGAGCAGCGTGCTCTTGCCCGAGCCGCTCGCGCCCATGATCGCCCAGAAGCTGCCCGTCTCGAACCGCGCCGAGACGCCGCGGAGCGCGTGCACGCGCTCCGCGCCCATCTCGTAGACCTTCGCGAGGTCCGTGAACTCGACGGCGGCCGCGGCGCTCATTTCGCTTCGGGGGCGGATTCGGCCAGCGGCGGGACGAGGAGCACCTCCTCCCCGCCCTCGAGGCCGGAGAGGATGCGGACGAAGCGGTTGTTGTCGAGCCCGACCTCCACCGCGCGCCGCTCGGGGCCGCGCGGGGTCCGGACCCAGACGAACGGCTCGCCGCCGACGCGCACGACGCACTGCACGGGGACGAACACCGCGTCGTCGTACTCCGCCAGGATGATCCGGACGCGGCAGCCCATGCCGTTCTTGAGCTCCCCCACCCCGCCCTCGATGCGGACCTCGGCCGGGTACTCCTTGAGGTCCGGGTTCATCCAGCGGCGCCCGTTGTCGGGCATCGGGGAGACCCGCGCGAGCGTCCCCTCGAAGACGCGGCCCGGGATCGCGTCGCACGTCACCCGCACCGGCATGCCCGTCGAAAGGCTTTTGAGCGCGCTCTCGCGCACGACGGTCGTCGCGATGAAGGTGTCGGCGGTCGGGAGGAGGATCAGGTCGCGCCGCTCCCATACCTCGACGCCCTCCTTGAGCGGCTCCGCGTTGTCCCACGGGCGCTGGTTGCTCGTCGCGTAGATGACCTGGCCGGACATCGGCGCGAGGATCTTCGCCTTGGCGATCTGCTGCTCGAGCTTCTCGAGCTTCTGCCGCTGGCGGTTGTGCTCGCTCTCCTTCGCCCGGAGCGAGCTCTCCTCCTGCAGGATCGACGAGGCCGCCTTGCGCCGGACGCGGTCGAGCGCGGCGGTCTTCTGGCGGACGTCGCTGTTGAGCTTGGCCAGGTCGCGCTTGTGCGTGTAGGTCTCGAGCAGCGCGAGGTTGCCGCGCGCCGTCTCGAGCGAGAGCTCGTGGTGGCGCCAGGAGAGCTCGTCGCTCTTGAGCTCGCTCTCGGAGAGGAAGTCCTCCTCGTGGAGGCGCTTCGACCACTCGTACTTCTCCCGCGCCTGCTCGAGCTCCTGCTCGGCGAGGGCGACGGCGCCCTTCGTCTCGCTGAGCTTGTTCGGGTACTCGCCCTTCTCGTACTTGACGAGGTCCTCCTGGGCGAACGCGAGCTCCTGCTCCGCGAGCTCGACGTCCGAGGCGGCCTGGTTGCGCGCGATGGCGAGGTCCTCGCGCTTCATCTCGAGCGCCGAGGCGGCGTTCGTGACGGCGATCTCCTGGTTGACCTTCTCGTCAAGGATGGTGGCCACGTCGAGCTCGACCAGGAGGTCGCCCTTCTGCACCATGCGCCCCTCGGGGATGATGTAGAGGATCGCGTGCCGGCCCTCGACCTCGCTCTTGATCGTCAGCTGCTCGCTCGGCTTGATCTCGCCGTCCTCCGACAGGTCGATCGAGAGCGGCCCCCGCCGGACGGGGGCGTACGCCTCCTCGGCGGCGTCGGCCGGCGCGCCGGCGCGGCGGACCAGGAAGGCCGCGAGGCCGCCCGCGGCGGCAAGCGCCAGGAGCGCGAGGAACCATCGTTTCGTCTTCTTCATCGGGAGGACTCCGGTCGCGCCGCGGCCCCGTGCCGCGGCGACGGGGCGGCATCATACCAAAAACCGGGCCCGGAGGAAAGCCGAAACGCAAGTCGCGCCCCCGACCGGCGCGCGGTCGCGAAGGGCGCTTGTGGGAAGTCGCGGATTGTGGCAGAATGTGCGCCATGAAAGCCCATGCCCTCCTCCCCCTCGCGGCCGCCCTCTCCGCCGCCGCGATCCCGACGTCCGCCGCCCCCGCCGCGGCCGACGATCCGCTCGTCGTCGCCTGCGTCGGCGACAGCATCACCTACGGCCACGGCGCCTCCGACCGCGGCACGAAGAGCTACCCCGCCCAGCTGCAGGCGCTTCTCGGCGACGGCTGGACCGTCCTCAACTTCGGCCACAACGCCCGCACGGCGCTGGACGAGGGCAAGGAGTGGAACGGACAGGGCGGCATGGGCTACCGCAAGTCGCCCGAGTTCGAAAAGGCGAAGGCCGCCAAGCCCGACGTCGTCCTCTTCATGCTCGGCACGAACGACAGCAAGCCCGTCAACTGGGACGCGGACGACGGCGCGGGCGTGAAGCGCGACTACGAGGCGCTCGTGTCGGACTTCCTGAATCTCGAGCCCATGCCTCGCGTCGTCATCGGCCTTTCCCCGTTCGTGAAGAAGGACTCCTTCTCGATCCGCGAAAGCGTCGTCGGCGGAAAGCTCGTCCCCTGGCAGCTGGAGCTTGCCACGAGCGCGCCGCTGCCGTACGTCGACATCTACGCCGCGACGAAGGCCGCAGCGGAGACGTCCTACATCGGCGACGGCGTCCACCCGAACGACGCCGGCTACGGCGTGATCGCGGCGGCCTTCGCCAAATGGCTGCGCGACATGGAGAGGACGCTCCGGGAGAACCACGCCGAGGCCTGGCCCGCCTCGATCGCGCTCTCCGCGCCAAAGCGCGCGGAGATGCCGCTCGGGGAAGCGCTCGCGAAGCGCGCGACGCACCGCGAGTTCTCCCCGGAGCCGCTCTCCGACCAGGAGCTCTCGGACCTGCTCTGGGCCGCGAACGGCTACAACCGCCCGGAGGAGAGGAAGCGCACGGCCCCGACGGCGATCAACCGCCAGGAGGTCGACCTCTACGTCCTGCGCGCGGACGGCGCGTTCCTCTACGACGCCGCGGAGAACGCGCTCGTCCGCGTCTCCAAGGACGACCTGCGCGGACTCACGGGCCGCCCGGGGCCGAACAACTTCGCGCTCGAGGCGCCGATCGCGCTCGTCTACGTGGTCGACTTCGAGCGCCAGCGGATGAAGGACCGGCCGGCCGATTCGCTCAAGTACGCCTACGTCGACTGCGGGTTCGTCGGGCAGAACGTCTACCTGCACTGCGCCGCCGCGGGCCTGAACACCGTGTTCCTCGGCTCGCTGCAGCCGGACAAGCTCGCCGAGGCGCTCGGCCTTCCGGAGACGCGCAAGCCGGTCTTCGCGCAGACGGTCGGAAGACCCTCTGCGCAGTAGTCCCGGCTCCGCCCCCACGCACATGCAACGCATCCTCCTCTCGAAGGGCTGGCGCGTCCGCCGGCCCGGCGGCGAGCCCGAGGCCGTCGACCTGCCGCACGACGGCTCCGTCTCCCTGCCCCGCGACCCGAAGGCGCCCGGCGCCGCCGACACCGGCTACTTCGTCTCGACCGACCTTTCCTACACGCGCTGGATCCGCCTCGGCGCGGAGGTCCGCCACGCGGTGCTCGACCTCGACGGCGCGTACATGTGCTCCGAAGTCTTCCTCAACGGGGACAAGCTCTCCTTCCACCCGCACGGCTACGCGCCCTGGCTCGTCGACCTCTCCGCCGGCATCCATCCCGGCGCGGCGGACCGCCTCCGCGTCGACACGTCCGGCCTCCAGCCCTCCACGCGCTGGTATTCCGGCTCGGGCCTCTACCGCGACGTCTTCCTCTGGACCGGCGGCGAGGTCCGCATCGAGCCGCGCGCGACGTTCGTCTCGACGCCCGAGGTCTCCGAGGAGCGCGCGCTCGTCCGGGTCCGGACGCGTGTCGCGATGGACGGCATCCGGCCGGCCTCGCTCCGCGCGACGGTCTTCGACCCGGGCGGCGCCGAGGTCGCGCGCGCCGAGGTCGGGCTGACGTCGTTCGGCGACGCCGACGGCATCGGCGGCTCCGACGCGGCCCTCGAGCTCGAGGTCGCCCGCCCCGACCGCTGGGACATCGGCCACGGCGCGCTCCACGCGCTGCGGCTCGAAGTCGTCGGGGACGGCGGCGCCGTCCTCGACGAGGAGACCACGCGCTTCGGCATCCGCACGATGACCTTCGACGCCGCGCACGGCTTCCGCATCAACGGCCGCCCCGAGAAGCTGCGCGGCGGCTGCATCCACCACGACAACGGCGTCCTCGGCGCCGCGGCCTTCCCCGCCGCCGAGCGCCGCCGCGCGCGCCTCCTTCGGGAGGCCGGCTTCACCGCGATCCGCAGCGCGCACAACCCGCCCTCGCTCGCGATGCTCGAGGCGTGCGACGAGCTCGGCATCGTCCTCATGGACGAGGCCTTCGACATGTGGACGAACGCCAAGCGCGCCCGCGACTACCACCTCTGGTTCGAGGACTGGTGGAAGCGCGACGTCGACGCGATGGTCCTGCGCGACCGCAACCACCCCTGCGTCGCCTCCTGGTCGATCGGCAACGAGATCACCGAGCGCGCCGGCCACTCCGGCGGCGCCGCGTGGGCCGCGCGCCTCGCCGCCGAATGCCGCCGCGTCGACCCGACGCGCCCCGTCACCTCCGCCTTCTGCGAACTCTGGGACTCCCCCAGGCCCGACCCCGACGACCCCGAGGACGGCAAGGACGCCGCCTACCCGCTCTGGCGCCTCACGGACCAGGAGCGCAACGCGCGGCTCTTCGCGGACCTCACCGCCCCCGCAGCCGCCGCGCTCGACTTCGTCGGCTACAACTACATGGTCCACCGCTACGCCCCCGACCACGAGCGCTTCCCGGACCGCGCGATGTGGGGCAGCGAGACCTTCGCCCGCGACTTCCACGACTCGTGGCGCGCGACCCTCGCGAGCCCCCACGTCTGCGGCGACTTCGTCTGGACCGCCTTCGACTACCTCGGCGAGGCCGGCATCGGCCGCGGCGCCTGGCACGAACCGGGCACGTTCCTCGAGCTCCCGCAGGACTACCCCTGGCGCGTCGCGTGGGACGCAGACCTCGATCTCACGGGCGTGCGCCGCCCGCAGTCGTACCTACGCGAAGCGGTCTGGCGCGGCGGCGCCGAGCCGCGCATCTGGACGCGCCATCCGCGCCACAACGGCCTCGAATGGGCCGGCACGCCGTGGTCCTTCCCCGACCTGCGCGCCACATGGACCTTCCCCGGCGTCGCGCCCGGAACGCCCGTGCGCTGCTTCGTCTACACCGACGCCGACGAGATCGTCTTCGAGCTGGGCGGCCGCCGCGTCGGCGCCGCGCGCCCCGAGAAGGGCTGCGCCGCGCTCGATGTCCCGTGGACGCCCGGCCGGCTCGTCGCCCGCGCCGTGAAGGACGGCGCCGCCGTCGGCGAGTCCGCCCTCGAGACCACCGGCGCGCCCGCCTCGCTCGCGCTCCTCCCCGAAGCGCCCGCCCTGCTCGCCGATCGGCGCGACCTCGCGTTCGTCCGCATCGAGGTGCGCGACGCCGCAGGCCGCCGCATCGACGAAAGCGCCGCGGCGCTCTCCTGCCGCGTCGAGGGCGGCGAACTGCTCGGCGTCTTCTCCGCCGACCCGAGGAGCGAGGACGCCTACGGCACCCCCGCCTGCCACGCCTACGAAGGACGCGCCCTCGCGATCCTCCGCGCCGCCGCACCCGGCGAGGTCGTCCTGCGGGTCTCCTCCCCCGGCCTCCCCGAAGCCCGCTGCCGCCTCCGCGCCGCAGCCCGATGAACGCCTGCATCCGGTGCCTCGCCACGCTCGTCCGCGGGATTCGCCCGCGAATTCCGCTTGCGGGCCGTGGCCGCTTTCGGATATAGTGTTCCCCACGACTCCCTCCCTCCCCACCCCAACCTCCCCGCCCGCCATGCTCCGCTCGCCCCGCCTCTCCGCGGCCCTCGCCGCCGCCGCCCTGCTCCTCCTCCCCGCCCCCGCCGCCCGCGCCGCCGGCATCGGCGCGTTCGCCGGCGTCATGGACACCGACCTGCTCGAGGACAGCCCGGTCTACGGCGGGCAGCTCGAGTTCGACTTCTTCCCCTGCGTCTCCCTGCTGATCCGCGGCGGCTACGCCGACGGCTTCGACGACCTCGAGATCAAGGGCCCTGCGGGCACCCTCCGCGCCGAGGAGATCTCCCTCGTTCCGGTCGAGGCCGGCCTCCTGCTCCGCCCGCCGGCCCTGTTCGGCATCATCGGCATCTACGCCGGCGGCGGCGCGGGCTGGTACTGCCTCCCCGGCTTCGACGTCTACTCGGGCAGGAACCGGATCGCGGAGACGGACGACGTCACGGACCTCGTCGGCTGGTGGGCCCTGGGCGGCATCGAGCTCGGCGTCCCCTCGTTCCGCGTCTTCGGCGAGGTCAAGTACATGGGCGCCGAGAAGGACGGCATCGACATCGAGTTCCGCGACGTCCGCGACAAGGGCAACCTCAAGGCCGACGTCGACCTTTCCGGCGTCGCCTTCCTCGTCGGCGTCCGCGTCGCATGGTAGCGCCCACCGCCTCCGCCGCCGAGGCGAAGCGCGCGCTCCGGCGCGAGGCGCGCGCGCTGCGCGCCCTCCACGCCGGGGACCCCGCCACGGACTTCCTCCCCGCCCTGCGCCGCGTCCCCGCCTGGGGCGCGGCGCGCCTCGTCGCGCTCTACCTGCCCTTCGGCGCGGAGCCCCCGACGGCGGCCCTGATCGCCGACCTCCGCGCCCGGAACCGCGCCGCCTGCGTCCCCGCCTGGCGCGAGGAGGCCGGCGCCTACGGCCTGGCCGCGTTCCGCGACGGCGACGCCGTCGCGCCGGGCCCGGGGGGCATCCCGGAGCCCGTCGCAAGGCGCTGGACCGACCCCGCCGCGGTCGACCTCTTCCTCCTCCCCGGCCTCCTCTTCGACGAGGCCGGCACGCGCCTCGGCCACGGCCGCGGCCATCTCGACCGCCTCCTTGCGGCGCGCCGCCCCGGCGCCGCCGCGCTCGGGCTCGCCTTCCCGTGGCAGCTGCTGCGCGGCGCGGCGATCCCCGCCGAGCCGCATGACGTCCCGATGGACGCCGTCGTCCTCCCGGACGGCCCCGTCTACCCCTTGAAGACGACGAACTTCCGCAGCGCGTAGTTGATCGCGATCGCGGAGACGAGGTTGGCGAAGATGCCGACGGACGTCCACGCGCCGAACCCGCGGATGAGGATCCACGAGGCCGCCATTCCGGCGCCGAGCGCCGCGGCGCTCGCGGCGAAGAACTCGACGAACTCCCGGATCGCGCCGTGCCGACCCGGCACGAAGACGAAGAGGCGGTTGAGCACGTAGCAGAACGTGTTGGCGATCGGGAAGGCGCAGACGTAGGCCCAGTTCGTCAGGCGGGCGCGCGCCGCCTCGTCGACCGGGGCCGTCTCGAGGCCGAAGAGGCGGACGAAGGGATCGTCCGGCGTGATGCAGTGGAACGCCTTCCAGCAGAAGAGGAACACCGCCACGACGTTGACCGCCGTCGCCAGCCCGCCCACGAACCCGTACTTGAGGAACTGCACGAGCGGATGCGCGCTCGCGCCGTCGCCGAAGAACTGGCGCAGCGCCTCGCGCACCGTCCGCGGGAACGGCACGCCGCCGCCGGCCGGGCGCGCCCCCGCCCCCTCCTTCGCCGCGGCGTCCGCCGCGCCCCTGTCCGAATCGTTCTCCGTCGCCATCGCTCCGTCTCCTTCGGCACCGTCCCGCGCCTAGCGGTGGTGCCCGCTCGTCACGATCGAGAGGAACTCCGCGCGCGTGGCGGCGTCGTCGTGGAACGAGCCGAGCACCGCGCTGGTGCTCATCGTGGCGTTCTGCTTCTCCACGCCGCGCATCATCATGCAGAGGTGCTGGCACTCCATCACGACGCCGACGCCCTCCGCGCCCGTCTCGTCGCGCACCGCGCGGGCGATCTCGTTGGTGAGCCGCTCCTGGATCTGCAGGCGCGCCGCGAGGCAGTCGACGATCCGCGCGATCTTGCTCACGCCGAGCACCCGCCCGCGGGAGATGTACCCCACGTGGCAGTGCCCGAAGAAGGGCATCATGTGGTGCTCGCAGAGGCTGTAGACGTCGATGTCGCGGACGACGACCATGTTGTCGCTCCCCGACTCGAACACGGCGCCGTTGACCACGTCGTGCGGCCGCAGCGCGTAGCCGCGCGTCAGGCGCTCGAACGCCCGCGCGACGCGCTCCGGCGTCTTCGCCAGCCCCTCGCGCGCGGGGTCCTCCCCGATCTCCAGCAGCAGCTCGCGCACGAGCGCCTCGACCCTTTTCCGATCCATCCGGAACTCCTCTCGCGACGGGCGGCCTACCAGCCGTCCTCCTCGTCCTCGCCGTCCCCGTAGTCGCCGTCGGGGGGCGGCGCCCCGGCATCCTCGCCGGGGCCGTCCGGAGGCGCGGGGAGCAGGTCCTCCTCGGCCTCCGCGAAATCGTCCAGGTCGTGCCCGTACTGCATCGGGTCGGGCCCGATCGAAAGGCTCTCCACCGTCTCGGGGTAGAACGCGCCGGGCATGCGCGGCACGGGCCCGGGCTCCGCGGCGGAGACCTCGAAGAACCAGTCGCCGCCCGCCCCGAGGAAGACGTAGAAGAGCCGTTCCCCGCCGTCCGCGGGCGGCACGCTCGCGAAGGCGCCGATCGTCTCGTACGCGTCGTCGTCGACCTCCTCCCGCACGGGATGCGGGGAGAACGTCTCCGGCACCATCTCGCGCGGGCCCTCCGGCGCCTCGGCGCGGAAGAAGTAGAACGGGTACTCCCCGTCGAACGCGATGGCCGCCTGGATGCCCTCGTGCAGGTCGTAGAGGCTCTGCGTCTCGGCCAGGTCGACGAACCGCACGCACGGCAGGCCGTCCCACCACGGTCCGCCGAGGCATTCGACCCGCCACCGAACCACCGGCGGCATCTGCTCTTCGCTGTCCATCTCGCTCGCTCCGTCCGCGCCCTTCCGCGCGGACGCCGGGCAGACTAGCACAACGCGCCGTCGCCCGCAAGCGAGCAAGCCCCCGCACCGTCCGGAATTGGATTGCCAAGGCAATCCGGAAATGCTATC
>CAMOEO010000069.1 GCA_946612175.1 uncultured Verrucomicrobiota bacterium | reverse complement strand
CAGCCCCCTCTCGGAGGGGGCCGGCCGGGCAGCGGACGCCACAGGGGAACGTCGCACGTCCCGCGCCCTCCGTTCCCCGTCCACCCCGCTCTCCGTCGCCCACCCGTCCCGCTCCCGTCCCGCTTCGTCCGCATCGTCGTCTCGCGCGTTCCCTGCGAGGCCGGCGTCGACCTCGCGGCCTTCCTTGCGCGGTAGTCCCGCTCCCGTGCGCCGCGCCGGCGGCGGTCAGGGGCGCGTGTAGCGGAGGAGGTAGAAGGCGGCGGGCGCGTCGGAGGACGGAAGCGGCGCGGACATTTCCGGCGGGGACGGGGGAAGCGGTTCGGGGAGGAGGGGCTCGAACGTCTCGAGCAGGTTGGTGGCGCCGAGGATCTCGTAGGAGCCCGCGAGGTTCGTGTAGGCCAGCCACGCGAGGCGCCAGGCGGTTTCGCCGGGCGCCGGCGGGAGGATCGAGACGCGCAGCGGGGCGTCCGCCGCGTCGAGAGGGTCGGAGCCGAGGCGCGCCTCCTGCCAGGTGAGGAGCCCGTCGCGGTCGGGGTCGAGGAGGGCCTCCACCTCGGCGGGGCGGTTGGTGAGGCCGCGCTCGGCGAACCAGGCGGCGTCAGGGACGGCATCCGCGGGCGGGCGCGGGAGGAAGACGGCGTGGACGGCGCGGTTGCCGTCGAGCGGCAGCTCCGCCTGCGCGGGGGCGACGGCGCCGATCGGAGCGCCGGGCAGCGGCGCGCCGTCGAGAAGGGCGTCGAAGAGGAGCGCGCCTTCGTCGGGGACGAAGCCGAGCGTGGCGACGACGGGGCCGGGGTAGAGCGTCTCGCCGGCGGGCGTGGCGCGGCCCGGGCCTTCGGACGTGACGACGAGCCGCCGGGCGGGGTTCGCAACGGCGACGGGAACGGTCTGGACGGCAGGATGGCGCGGGTCGTTCTGGCGGATGTCGAGGAGCAGGCGGTCCGACTCCATCGGGCCGAGCGTGGCGGGGTCTGCGGAAAGCGTGAAGACGGCGCTTTCGCCGGGGGCGAGCGAAAAGGCGTCGGTGGAGATCGACGCCCAGGCGGCGCTGCGCGTGCGGGGCGCGATCTCGACGTCGTCGATCCGCCATCCCGTGCAGACGGAGTAGAGGTCGGAGACGAAGCGGAAGCGGAAGCGCAGGGGATCGGCGGCGGCCGCGGCGTCCGGGACAAGGGCGGAGAGGTCGGCGGCGAGGGGCTCCCATCCGTCGGTGTTCGCAAGGCACGGCGTCCCGGCGGGCAGCGCGGCGGGCGAGTCGGAGCGGACGGCCGGATAGCCGCCGTCGGGGACGAGCGGGGTCCAGTCGCCGTCGCCCGCGGCCGTTTCGAGGACGCCGGCGTCCCACATGAAAACGGTGCCGTCGGCGCCGATCCGGTCGAATTCGAAGTCCGCGAGGTGCCGGAGCGAGAGGCGCGGTGCCTCGCCGCCGGGCCCGTCGGCGGGCCAGACGCGGACGGGCGGCGCGGCGAGCGCGTCATCGGCCCCGCAGCGATAGGCGGGGGAGACGTCGAACCGGGCGTTGCTCCAGGCGCTGGAGGGGCTGTGGAAGTCGACGGAGCCGAGGTGCCAGAGGCTTTCGCGGTCGGTGCCGCTCGCAGCGGTCCAGCCGCCGGGGCCGCCTTCCATGTCGTCGGCGAAGCCCACGGGGGCGAGGGCGAAGGAGAGCTCCAGCGGGATGCTGCCGGTGTTGGCGAACGAGAACAGGACGTTGGTCGTGGCGCTGGCGAGGATGGCGGCGGGGCCGCTCTGGACGAGGCCCGGCCAGCGTACCTCGAAGGTGCAATTGGTGGTTCGCGATTCGAGGCCGGCGGCGTCGAGCGCGGAAACGGCGTAGGTGAAGACGTCGCGGTCGGCGGCGGTGGCGGGCGTGTCGGCGCCCCAGACGCCGCCGCCTTCGTCCGCCATTTCGTAGGTGCGCTCGGCCCTGCCGTTGCGGCGCAGGTGGAGGCGCGCGGAGGCGATGCCGCCGCCGTCGGCGACGGCGGCACGGATGTGCACCGGCAGGAGGCGCGTCCACGGCGAGGGGACGGGCTCGACCTCGACGGACGGCGGTTCGGGCTCCGAGCCGGGGTCGAGCGGGTCGGTGCGGTCGGCGGCCTCGACGGCGTTCTCCCAGCCGTCGCCGTCGGGATCGTCGTCGCGTCCGGCGCCGCCCGCGGGGAAGAAGCGCTCCTCGAACCAGTCCGGGAGGCCGTCGCCGTCGGTGTCGAGCTCGGCGGGAAGGTAGCGGGCGACGAGCGTGCGCGGGGCGTCCATCGCGATCGGGCCCGCCGCGAGCGGGGCGGGGGAGGAGGCGTCGGGCCAGCGCGCGCCGTCGAGCGTCCAGCCCGCGAAGTCGAGGCGCGCGCCGTCCGCATCCGCGAGGCTCGCGGACGCGACGACGGACGTCGCCGCGCCGAGCGGCGTCCAGAGGACGCGCTCCGGTGCGAGCGCGGCGGGGGCGGTCGCGACGCGGAGGGCGGCCTGCTCCTGCCAGCGCCAGACGAGCGTGCTGTCCTCGGCGATGGCGAACGCCGTCTCGTTCGTCGCGCCGGCGGCGGGCGCCGATCCGGTGCCGCGCCAGCCCAGACAGGCGGTGCGGAGGCCGTCCGGATCCGCCGCATCGGGGATCGCCGCCGGCGCCGCGACGCGCACGACGACGCCGGACGCGTAGCTCCAGGTCCCGTAGGCCGGATCGGAGGAGCCCGCCGTGGCGGGGTCTCCGGCGATCGAGAGCGTCGCGTCGGGCCGGACGCGGAACGACCACCACGCGCCCGCCGCCGGCGCGGCGGCGGCGTTCCCGGCGGCGATCCGGTACTCGACGGTCGAGCCGAGCGGCGCGGCCGGGAGGTCCGCGCGGAACGTCGTGGCGGGGTACAGGGGATCGTCCGCGTCGACGGCCGTCATCGGGGCGGACTGCTCCGCGCCGCCGTCCACGCGCCAGTGCAGGCGCGCGGTGGCGGGGTCCCAGCGGCCCTCGGCGCGGATCGTCGCCTCGACGGGATAGGACGCCGCGGACGCCGGCTGGTCCGGAAGCGGCTCGTGCGCGATGGCGGGATCGGTGCGGACCGCGCCGCGCAGGTAGAGGGTCCACGGCTGCGGGCCGATGGGGACGGCGTGCGCGGAAACGACGACCTCCCAGCGGCCCGTCGGCGCGGACGCCAGATCGATGCGCTCGACGTTGTTCAGGCGGTCGGGCGCGGCGTTCGTTTCTCCGCCGGGCGCCACGAGGAGGAGGTCCAAGTCGTTCACGAGCGCCTTGCCGGTGCCGAGGAAGGCCGGCGCGTCGCTGTAGGCCAGCACGACCGCGAGCGGAAGCCCGGGCTCGTCGACCTCGAACGCGTAGCGCGCCTCGCCGCCGGTGGCGAGCGCCTCCGCCGCGCCTCCGTCGTGCAGCGCCGCAACCGAGCCGCCGCCGGGGAGCAGCGTCGCCGCCAGGTCGACGAGGCCATGCCCCTCGGCGTTGTTCGGGCGGACCTCCGGGATTTCGCGGTAGGCGTCCGTCCCGTACTGGCCGGGCGCGAGCGAGCGGGCGCCGCCGCACAGCGCGGCCTTGAGCGCCGCCGCGGAGGGCGATTCCAGCGCGAAGCGGCGCTGAACCCACTGCCGGACTAGGACCGCCGCGCCGGCGGCGAGCGGCACGGACATGCTCGTGCCGCCGCTGAACGTGTAGTTCGTGTTCGAGCCGAGGACGCCCCAGCCGACGCTGCTCCCCCGCCGCGAACGGATCGAGACGACGTCCGTTCCCGGCGCGACGACGTCGGGCTTGACGCGGCCGTCCGAGCACGGCCCGCGCGACGAGAACGCCGCCAGCCCCGGCGGGTTCCCCGCGGGCGGGGTGGAGACGAGGTCCGAAGCGATGGGGTCCGCGGGATAGTCGCTCCGCCAGACCTGCTTCCACGTGCGGGACGAATAGCCGCCGGAACCCGGCGCACGCCCGCTTTCCGACGCGCCCACCGCGAGAACGTTCTTCGCGGTGGACGGGGAGGAGACCGACAGGGCGTCGATCACGCCGTCCCGGTTGGCGTCGACCCCGTCGTTGCCGGCCGCGGCGACCATCAGGAGGTCGGGGTGGTCCCAGACGAACTCGTCCGCGGTCTGCGCCGCGATGTCGTAGTCTCCGAAGTAGCCGCCGCCCCAGCTGTCGCTGTGGACGCGCGCCCCGGCGTCGTAGGCGTCGCCCAGCTGCGGATTGAGGTCGTCGTCGATCGCCAGGGCGAGCGTGCTGTCCTTCGCCGCCGACTGCATCACCAGGGTCGCCGCCGGCGCGAGCCCGCGGTAGCGCCCGTCCGACAGCGCGCCCGAGCCGAGCAGCGAGCCGGTCACGTGCGTGCCGTGACCGTGCAGATCGCTCCAATCGTCGGGACGGCCGTAGGCGAAGGCCTTGATCACGCGTCCCCGGACGTCCGGATGCAGCGTGCCGGGGTCGCCCGAGTCGAGCCCCGTGTCCATCACCGCCGCGATCTGGCCCGCGCCGTCCAGGCCCAGCGTCTGCAGCGCCTCCGCCGCCAGATTCGCCGCGCCGCGCGCGACGTCGTTGCAGAGCCTTTTCGGAAACGACTCCTCCATCCAGCACACCGTCGGCTCCGCCGCCAGCGCCGGGACCGTGCCCGCGGGCAGCGTCGCCGCGACGATTCCCCGGCGCGAATGCGAGCGCGCGTCCGGCGCCGCGCGCCGCGACGGGCGGAGATCCGTCGCCCCGAGCGCCGCGAGGCGCGCCGCCGCGCGGCCCTCGTCCTCCGGCGCGAACGTCTGCACGAGGATCCCGACCGGACGCTCCGGCTCCGCTCGCGCCCGTTCGAGCAGGCGCGGCGAAATCTTCCACGCCGGCCGGAACTCCTCCACCGCGACTACGCCGCGGATCGCGCGGACGGCCGGCAGCGCCGCGTCGGGGATCTCCGCGACGATCGCGTCGTCCGGGACGTACCCCGCCACGGCCGCGCCGGCGGCGCGCAGCTCCGCGGCGGTCTCCGTCCGGACGGGTCCGCCGAAGCGCACCACGCGCGGCCAACCGCGCGGCGTCGGGCGCTCGTGCGCCGCCGGCGCGCCCAGCGCCTCCGCCTCGGCGCGCCGGGCCTCGCCCGCCATCCGCAGGGGCGGAAGGGGCCTTCCGGGAGCGGCTTCCGCGGCGAGGGGAGAAGCGGGCTCCGGGGAGGCATCCGCCGCCGGCCGCCGGCACCCGCCGCGCCCGGTCGCAAAAGCGAGCAGGCCGAGCAGGACCGCGAGGGTCGGAAGGAAGACCCGTTCGGGGGAGGCTCTCTTCATGGGTTTCCACTCTACCACGTTCCGCGCCGCAAGTCACGAAGGAACGCGTCGCGGAGGAGCGGAAGGGTGCGGCCTGCCGAACCCGGTCAGGGGAGGACTCGGCGAAGCGCGAAGCGGAAGAATGCGCTTGCGGCGCGGACGGGGTGCGGGTAGAATCCTCCGCCATGAAAAGAAAACCATCCGCGGACGTCTCGGCGCTGGACGCCAATTTCAAGCCGGTCACGGTGGAGGGCCACGAGGTCGTCTGGCACGACGCCCTGCGCGGCGGCCCGTTCGTTCTGGAGGGCCTGCCGTTCCGCGCCGGCCCCGGCGCGCCGTTGCGGCGCCTTCCCGGCGACCATGCCGCGCCGTGGGTCGCGTCCGAAAGCGGCGACGCCCTGATGCGGCACACCGCCGGCGCGTGCGTCCGGTTCCGGAGCGCGTCGCCGTGGATCGCCGTGCGCGCGACGCTCGGCGACGGATGCGACATGAACCACATGCCCCGCGCGGGCAGCAAGGGGCTCGACCTCTACCGGGGCCGCGGCGCCGCCTCGCGCCATGTCGGGACGGTACAGCCGAACCCCGACGACCGGGTCCTGGAGCGCCTGCTGTACCGGCGCCCGCCGGACGACGCCGGCGACGAGACGTGGCAGGTCAACCTCCCGCTCTACGGAGGAATCGACGCGCTCGAGATCGGCCTCGCGCCCGGCGCCGCCGTGCGGAGGCCGCCCGCGCACCGCCTCGGGCCGATCTGCTTCTACGGGTCCTCCATCACGCAGGGCGGATGCGCCTCGCGGCCCGGGAACGCCTACACAACGATGGTCTGCCGAGCGCTCGACGCGGAGCAGATCAACCTCGGGTTCTCCGGCTCCGCCCGCGGCGAGCCGGAGATGGCGGAGCTCGTCGCCACGCTCGACGGCCTCGCGGCGCTCGTCCTCGACTACGACTACAACGCGCCGACGCCGGAGCACCTCGCGGCCACGCACGAGCCGTTCTTCCGGACCGTTCGCGCAGCCCGCCCCGATCTGCCGATCCTCGCGCTCTCGGCCCCCTCCGTCTGGTCCGACTCGCCCGACGCGATGCGCCGCCGCCGCGACATCGTGCGGGAGACCGTCCGCCGCGCCCGTGCGCGCGGAGACCGCCGCGTGGCGTTCCTCGACGGCGCGCGCCTCTTCGGCCGCACGAACCGCGACGACTGCACCGTCGACCGCGTCCACCCCAACGACCTCGGCTTCCGCCGCATGGCGGACGCCGTCCTCGCCGCCCTCCTCCGCCTCGGCCTGCCGCCCTCCCCCCGCGGGGCCCGCGCCGCGAACCGTTCCGGACAGGCATGAGAATCATCGTCGTCGGGGCCGGCTTCACCGACATCCAGCTCTCCCGCGCGCTCGTTGCGGGCGGCGAGGAGGTCGTCCTCGTCGCCGGATTCCGGCGGAGCCGCCGTGGCGCCGGGGGCCGGGACCGGTCCGCGGGAGATTGACGGCCGGCGCGCCGGGCGGGGGCGGCGGCGGTCAGAGCGGGGGCGGGGTCTCGTGCGGGGAGACGCAGACGGAAAAGCTCGTCGGGCCGGGGCCGTTCTCCAGGCGGACGAGGACGGAGTTGGCGCCCTTCTGCAGGTGGATGCGGCGGAAGCCCTCGTCGATCGTCCACACCTTGCGGTTGTTGCCGCTCGCCCAGACCTTCATGCCGTTCACCCACACGTCGGAGCGGTCGTCGGAGCCCGCCGCGAGCCACACGTCGCACTCGCGGTCGACGCGCAGGATCGTGTAGCCGTACCAGATCGCGAACTCGCGCCGGTTCGGCGGGATCACCTCGGAGCGGTGGCGGTTGGGCCTGCCGCTCGGGAAGGGCGTCCGCGCCTGCGAGAACTGCCACTTCACGAGCCCGCCCGCGCCCTCGTAGGCGGCGTCGAGGTCGATCACCGACTCGGGCGGGAACTTGCGCGTGATGTTGACGCGGTCCGGGTTGGGGAACGGCCCGAGGATCCACCAGCTCTCCAGGTACATCCACCCGCCCGGCATCCCGCGCGAGGCCTCGTCGAACGACAGGACGTTGCCCGGCAGCAGGTCCGCGCCGGTGCCGGCCTCGCCGCGCGAGGTGGGCTGTCCGGCGTATTCGCCGGCGCGACCGGCGACGCGGCGGTAGTCCTCGTCCTTCGTGCCGGCGCCGTTCTGCGCGGCGCCGCCGATCGTAACGCCGCGCAGGTCCTTGGCGCGCGCGCCGCGGTCCTCGGCGGCGAGGCGCTCGATCTGCATCGAGAGGCCCGCCAGCGCGTGGAAGCGCTCGGTGCGCGACGTCTCGCCGCGTCCGGCCAGCTCGCCGCGGCGGAGCCACCGCAGGCCGCGCGCGAGCCGCGAGTCGCCGCGGCGGAACTCGCCGTCCTCGCCGACGCCGGCGAGACGGAACGCCTCGTCCATCATCGCCATCGAGGCGTCGACCATGTTCTCCGTCTCGCGCACGGCGTTGTAGCGCGCCTCCTTCTGCGCGGCGAGCCGCTCCGCGGTGCGGGCGCGGCCGTCGAGAAGCTCCGCGTCGATGTCCTCGCGCACGGGCTTGGCGACGTCGGTGAGGCGCTCGGCCTCCTCGAGCGGGAGGTGCTGCTCGAGGGCGGTCGTCGCGGCGACGACCTCGCGGTAGGTCTCGGTGACGGCCTCCTCGATATCGCGCGCCAGCTCGTAGGCCTCGGAGAGGGATAGGTCGGCGACGGCGCGCTGCGCCAGCACGCTGGGCTCCGGCGCCTCGGGGACGTGGCTCTTCGGGACGGCGACGTCGCTCTCGATCGCGGCGTCGAGCTTCGCCATCGCGTCGAGCACCTTCTGCTGCGCGTCGCGGGCGCGGGCCTGGCGCTGGCGCTGGGCATTGGCGTCGAGGGCCTGCGCGGCGGCGCGGAGCTCGTCCATCCGCCTCTGCGCGTCGGCGGCGCGCTTCTCCTGCTCCTTCGCGCGCTGCGCGGCCCCGCCCGCGCGGTTGCCCGCGTCCCGCTCCCGGTTCTCGGCGGCGCGGCGGTCGTTCTCGGCGCGGTCGCGCTCGGAGCGCGCCTGGTCCATGCGCCTTTGCGCGTCGCTTC
Source organism: uncultured Verrucomicrobiota bacterium (assembly GCA_946612175.1). Classification (GTDB taxonomy): domain Bacteria; phylum Verrucomicrobiota; class Kiritimatiellia; order RFP12; family UBA3636; genus UBA3636. The sequence continues at coordinate 2,873 of CAMOEO010000069.1, read as the reverse complement.
GCTCGCGCTCGGCGGCGGCCATCCTCTCCTGCGCGGCCTTGGCCTTCTGGTCGGCCTGCTGCGCCTTCGCGCTCTCCTCGGCGACGGCGCGGTTCTGCTCGTCGCGGCGGTCTGCGGCCTGCTTCGCCTCGTTCTGCGCGCGCTCCTTGCGCTCGCGCGCCTGGTCCTCCTCGCGCTGGGCCTGCGCCTTGCGCTGCTCGGCTTGCGCCCGTTCGCGCTCGGCCTGGCCCCTGCGGTCCTGCGCCTGCCTTTCCTCGCGCTGGGCCTGCTCCTTCGCGCCCTTCGCGGCCTGCTCGGCCTTCTGGTCGCCGCGGTTCTTCGCCTCCTGCTGCTCGCGCCCCCTCTGCTCGGCCCTGTCGTGCGCCTGCCGGCGCTCCTGGTCGGCCTTCTCGGCCTTGGCCTGCGCGGCGGCGCGTTCGTTCTCGGCCTTCTGTCCGCGCTCCCTGGCGGCGTTCTCCTCGCGCTGGGCCTGCTGCTCGCGGGACTTGGCCTGGTTCTCCTCGTTCTGCGCGGCGCGGGCGCGGTTCTCGGCGTCGCGCTGGCGGTTTTCGGCCTGGCGCTTGTCGTTCTCGGCGGCGGACTTTTCGCGGTTGGCGTCGTTGCGGCGCTGCTCGGCCTGGCCGCGCTGCCTCTCGGCCTCGGCACGGCGCTGCTCGGCCTCGTTGCGCTTCTGCTCGGCCTGCTTCCTCTCGGCCTCGGCCTTCTCCTTCCTCCCGCGCTCGGACGCCTCGGCCTTCCTCTCCTCGCCGGCCTTTTTCTCGGCCTCGGCCTTGTCCTTGGCGGCCTGCTCGAAGCCGGAGAGCCGCTCGGCGGGGGCGAGGATCTCCTTGGCCTCGTCGGCCTGCGTGCGGGCGGCGGCGATCTGAGCGTCGCGCAGCTCGGCGGCGGCCTTGGAGACCTTCTCGTAGCCGGCGAACTCGGCGGCCGTCTGGACGCGGTCGAGGGCGTTCTGGGCGTTGGCCTGCGCGGCGGCGACGTCCATGAAGTCGTTCCAGTAGAGCTCGTGGGCGGCCTGCTCGACCTGCTTCGAGGACTGCGCGAGGTCCCGCTTCTCGGCCTCGGCGAGCGCATCGACCTTCCGCTGCGTCTCGTCCTGCTCGGCGAGGGCCTCCTTCTGGCGCTCCTTCGCCTCCTCGGCGGCCTTCTTGAGCTCCTCCTTGGCGTCGTCGGCGAGGTCCTTCACGACGTCGTCGAAGTCCTGGCGGAGCTGGTCCCGGACGACCTCCATGTCGTTGAGGACGGTCTGCAGCGTCGTGAGGTCGCGCTGCAGCTCGCGGGAACGGGCCTCGGCGAGCTTCTCGTCGAGCTTCTCGAGCTTCTCCGCGGGCATCTGCTCGGCGGCCGGCGGCTCCGGCCCGCGCTCGGGGAAGATCAGCTTCCGGACGGGCGTGCAGAGCACCAGCGCCGCGAAGAGCGCCAGGTGCAGCAGGACGGAGAGCAGCTCCCAGCCCGGGTTGTGGCGGCGGATCTCAATCATGGTCGGGGAGACCCTCGGCCGTGTGGATGCCGGCGACCTCGAGGCCCTGCATCGCGCAGGCGTCGAGCGCCTGGACGACGGCGCGGAAGGGGGCGTGCACGTCGCCGTCGATCACGACGCGGCGGCCGGGCGCGGCGGCCTTCGCCTCGCGGAGGGCGTCCATGAGGCCGCCGGAACCGACCGCGCGGGCGTTCACGAAGAGGTTGCCGCGCGCGTTCACGCCGACGGAGATGATGTCGGGCGTCTGCTTGTAGGTCTTGACGACATGGGCGCTCGGAAGGTCGACCTCGAGGCGCTTCTCGACCTTCTTGAGCTGGGACGAGACGAGGAAGAAGATGAGCAGCAGGAACACGCAGTCGATCAGCGGCGTGAGCTGGACCTCGACGGGCGCTTCGTCCTCTTGACGGATGGCCATGGCGGTTTCCCTCCCCTACGGCCGGCGGCGCGCGCCGAACGTGCGGCGGACGACGGTGGCGATCTCGTCCTCGAGGATCACGGAATAGAGCGAGAGGCGGTTGCGGATGATCTGGTGGACGAAGAGCGCGGGCATCGCGACGGCGAGGCCGGCGACGGTCGTGACGAGCGCCTTGCCGATCGAGTCGGCGAGGACCGAGGCGTCGCCCATCTCGCCCATCGCGGCGACGGTGCCGAACGCCTCCAGCAGGCCGAGCACCGTGCCGAAGAGGCCGAGCAGCGGGGCGAGCGTGGCGACGGTGGCGAGCATGTTCGCCTTGCGCCCCTCGAGCCGGAGCTCGCGCCCGGCCTTGTCCTCCGCGAACGCCTTGACCTCGAGCACGTCCGTCGAGTCCTTGTACTCCAGGAGCGTCTCGAAGACGCGCGCCAGCGCGCTGCGGCTCTTGGCGCAGCGGTAGCCGACCTCGTCGAACGACCCCTCGTTCCAGAGGCGGACCATCTCGCCGGAGAAGCCCTCCGGGACGATGCGGGAGCGGCGCAGGCAGAGCAGGCGCTCCAGCGCGCAGCCGAGGCCGAGGACGGACAGCAGGCCGATGAACCACATCGTCTTGCCGCCCTGGCGCAGGGTGCCCGTCCACCGCTCGAGCGCGGAGGGCTCCGCCCCCTCCGCGGCGGCGGCGGGATCGGCGGCGGCGGGATCGGCCGGAGCCTCGACGGCGGCGGGGGCCTCGGCCGTGGCGGGGGCCGCGGGGGCGGGGTCCTGCGCGGCGGCGGGAAGCGCGGCGGCGACGAGCAGAAGGGGAAGCAGCAGGCGAAGTTTCATGGCGGAGACGGGATGGGGGTGGAGTGGTGGGGAAAGCGTTTCGGAGGAGCCGAGGCTCCGGCAGGAGGAAAAGCAGACGGCGTGCCATGCGCGCCCGAAGGGAAAAAGGGGCGATTTTCCCGCCTCTTCCGAACCGGAGTGCATCCTCGCGTATGCACC
>CAMOEO010000068.1 GCA_946612175.1 uncultured Verrucomicrobiota bacterium | reverse complement strand
AAAGGGGCGATTTTCCCGCCTCTTCCGAACCGGAGTGCATCCTCGCGTATGCACCCCCGAACGGGGGTGCGCACGGTCGAACGCGCACGACGGAGGGCCATTCTACACGAGCGCGTCTCCCGTTGCAACGGGCGCTGGCATTTCCCCGCCGCATCGTCCAAAAGCGGGAATGTCCGGGTTTGACGCCGGAGGCGGTCTCTGCTATCCTCCGCTTCATCCGTACGGCATTCCGCCGCGCGCCTCCGGAGAATTCCGCCGGCAAGCGAACGACCAACCGTCCTGCCGTATCCGGAGACAGGGAAAGAGAACGATGAACACACGACTTGCCATGCTTCCGCTCCTCGCCGCGGCGCTGTTCGCGGCGGGGTGCCGCACTCCCGTTCCGGCGCAATCGCCGACCGTTCCGGTCCAGCCGCTGACGCCCGCGACGCTCGTCGCGCCGCCCGTCCCCTCCGCCGTCTCCGGCGTCGAGGTATCCGTGGCGTCGTCGACGCCCGCCGCGAACAGGACCCGCGCGCTCCTCGTCGTCCAGAACCACGGCGGAACGGCCGAAACCGGGCTTTCGCTCCAGCAGCTCGGCGACTGGCTCGCCACGGCGCTCGGCGCGGACGCCTTCTCGGTCGTGAACCCGCACGACGTCATCGGCACAACGCAGAACATCGGCCCCTGGGGAGAGAAGATGCCCGAGGCCTCCGCGACCGAGCTCGCCGCGAAGGTCGGGACGCCCGTCCTGCTCACGGCCTCCGTCACGGACGCTCGCGTGCGTAGCATCTCCGGAACCGATCCCGGGGTCCAGGCCGTCCTCGAGTTCACGCTGTCCGCCAAGGCCGTTCCCGGCGGCGACCTGCTCGCCTCGGTGAACGCCACGGCCCGTTCCAAGAAGCGCTCCGGAAAAATCGCGTTCGAGGAGAATGCGGCGAGCGACTGGTCCGAGGTCGCCAAGAAGGGAGCCTTCGGCGCGGCGCCGGCGCTCTGCAAGGCGTGGAAGGAAGCCGGGGTCTGTCCTCCGCCCGCGGCCGCGCCCGTCCGCGCGCTCTTCGCCGCCAACGTCCCGGGCGCCAGCGTCCGGCTCGACGGCGTGAGCTACGGCACCGTCGGCGCCGAACCGCTCGCCGTCTCCGTGACGCCCGGCATGCACAACCTCGAGATCGCCTATCCGGGCATGGTCCCCTTCAAGGATCTCGCGATGATCCAGGAGGGCTCGGCCTTCGTCACCGTCCTCAAGATGACCGACGCCGCGAGCGCCAAGGCCAAGGAGGACACCTATTTCGCGGCGCTCCTCGAACGCGTGAACAAGAGCGGCCTCACCGACGACCTTGTGCGCGAAGCCGTCGCCAAGGGCTACGCGCAGTATCTCGCGCAGAGCCATGCGAAGATCGAGGGCATGCCGCAGACCGTCGGCGGCAACGCCCCCTCGCTCGGCCTCGACGCCGTCGCTCCCGCGAAGCCCGTCGAAACGCCCACCACCGCCGAACTGCTCCAGAAGGCCGCCTCGATGCTGCAGTAGAAAGGAACCCGCCCATGAAACGCCCGTCGCTCGTCGTTCGTCTCTCTTCCCTGGCCGCCTTCGCCGCCCTTGCGGCGACGACGGCCGGCTGCGTCCACTACGTCTCTCCGAACCAGACCAATCCCGGCGGCGGAAAGGGCGACTACACCCGCGCCGAATCGCTGCCCGCGGAGCAGCGCCTCGTGAACGCCCTGCTCGCCGACCCGGTCTTCGCGCAGCACTACGCCGCCAAGGTCGCGCAGAAGGGCGGCGCGGTCCCTGCGCTCCAGGTCGCGCACATCGACAACCTCACCACGCGGCGCGTCGATTCGCTCGGCGCGATCCGCCGCGATCTCGAAACCGCCCTGCGCTCGTCCGGCCGCTTCGTCCTCTCCGGCGACCCCGACGCCTGCGACTACATCCTCAAGGGCGAATACCGCGAGATGCGCGACGGCAGCCGCGTCACGCACCAGCTCGCGCTGCGCCTCCACGACACCGCCGCCGACCTCGACGTCTGGACCGGCTCCGACGAAATCGCGAAGCAGCGGGTGATCGTCAACTTCTAGGATCCTAGAACCTAGGAACATATAAAATCGCCATGAAGCCAGCCCGCGTTCTTCTCCTCCCCGCCCTCGCCGCCGCCCTCTTCAAACTCACAAGGGAACAATGGGAATGGCTCGAACTGGCGAATCCGAACGACCACTCCTGGCTCAAATGACAACCCGTCCAAAACCGGTTTTTCCATTCCAGACAATCGCGTTTCTCCTCTCGGTCGCGTTTCTCGGCTCCGGCTGCGTGGCGTTCAACGTCGGCGAGCCGGAGACGTTCACCCATGTCGAAACGATTCGCGAACTGTCTGCGGAACCAACCCGCGTAGTCGTTCTTTCCGGAACTGCTCGTTTGGAGAACCGCGGACTGACTGTTGGCGTCGGACTGGATGCCGACGTGAATGAAACGTTCAATGTTCAGTCCCATACGCAAACAATTGTGGCCAGAAAGCAGAAAAGGCTTGCCATTGGATTGTTCCCCGGAGCAGCGGAAGTGTTTTGCATGCCCGAAGGAGCGCTTCAATCGGGATTGTTCGCCATCGAGGCGGGATGGGATAATTCTCCTCCCTACCATTTGATCTACGAAGGGGAGCCTCCAAACGAGACGCTTTCATACATTTTGGCCTTTCCGTATTACACCGTTGGTTCATTCGGCATTATCCCCGCTCTTGCGACGCTACAAACACTTCTTTTTGAACCCTTCTCCGGGTGGTCATGTTCACATGACTTCTTTGATGGGGAGGAGATCAAATGCGGCCATATTCCGAAAACGGGAGCCCCGTATTGGGATGTTTCAAAATCCACGAAACTGCAAACCCTCAATCGTTTTCCCGAAGACGTCAGAAAACAAATCGGCGTCCTGACGTGCTTTGACGGGGTGTCATATCATGGAACCCAATTCACCCGAAGTTCCATGAATGTTGGGCATTGGGGGCTTGTGGGCTGCCACAAATACATAGCTTTGTTTATCGATCCTGTGAAATATGGTTACAAGTCTCTCGCAGGAGAAGAAACGAAAAAACGCACCAATGTCTCCGTTTCTGGGCCATATATTATTGAGTTCTCGATTCCGGAGCTTGGTCACAACGATTGGAAGCGGATCTCGTCAAGCGACACGCGGGCTACGTTCGCGCTGCCCGCGGTGGAGCGCGACTGCACGGTCGAGGCGGTCGTGTCGTTCCGCGAGGACAACACCGCGAACGGACTCGACGCAAGCGGCTTCACGAGGCAGGCGCTCGCCAAGGCCGCCGGGCGGCAGTGGCGCTTCGATGTGGCGCTCAAGGGGACGGGGAACCGACCTCCGCCGCCGCCCCCGCCGTCCCCGCCCGAAAAGCTGTACGATGGCATTACCATTACGCCATTGGACGAAGGTAAGTATCTCGTGAAGGTCACGGTCAGGGACACATCGAAGACGTTCACCGTCCTTCATCTCATCAAAGCGGAAGTCCAACGGCTGGCACGGGAGGACTTCCGGTCGAGACATCCGGGAGAACCCGCGCAGTTCGTCCGCGAACACATGCGCTACGAGACCGAGGACAACGGCCGGATCCTCGCCTTCACGGGCTGGGTGTTCTCCGTGCGCCCCGTGGAAGACGAGAACAACAGGCACCATTACGACCCCGATTCGCGGCGCGGCTGTGTGCGTCTCCGCGTCACGGGCGGAATTCCCGCCGCCGAGGCGGAAAGGTGGGCGCACGAGAACATCGGGGAAATCGTCAAATACAAGAACGTCGTCCTCGAACCTGGGCAGGCGCCGCCGCCCGGCGCTCGCTATCGAAGCCTTGGCGAATCCTTCGAAAACGGCGTCCTCACGGTCGAGTTCGAGGCGCTGCAGTAGAGATGGTGGGCAGAAAAGATTTTCCCAATCCAGGGACGACAACTATGCGCAAGCATCCATCCAAGGCATTCAAGGTTTTCTTTCACGCCATTGCCGCCAGCCTTGCCATTTCCCTCTGCGGCTGCGCTTCGCTGTTCGGCGTCGTACGTTCGGTCGACGACGCCCGCGCCTGGGCGGAAAGCAAGGCCCGGAAACTGTCCCCAACCATCCAAGCCCGTACGCCTCTTCCGCCGCGGAGCCGTCCTTTTTTGGTCGGGACGTGGAAGACCACGACGAAGATCTGGTCCGTGAACAGCCGGACCCCTGGGGATGAGAACTGGATGGAGATGGACCTCACCTACCATCTCAACGATGGCGGAACGTTCACATGCGACAATGTGAGTACGTCGAAATTCGGAGAAATGAGATTCTCGAACATCCGAAGTTCCACAACCGGGACTTGGACCTACGAGAATGGGGTCTTGCATATGCACAGCATGATTCCGAGGGTTGGAGTCGTGAATCAACGCTTCAATGTTCTATGGTACGGCGACGACGAGTTCGAAATCCGCGAGGATGACGAATCCTTCCAGGAGGCTCGCGCCCGGTTGGAGAAATCCTTGCAGACGATGGAGACGACCACTTTGCGTTCCTTCGGGAATAGGTGTTCGGACAGTGGTGTCACGGCCCAGTGGTGCGAAACGTCAGGCCGGATAACCGGGCGACTGATCACAGGCTCGGTCGCGTTGCCTTCCACTATGAGGCGTTCTGCGGGCGAGCCGCGCACCACGGCCGCACCCGCAAGCCATCCCGAACCCGTTGCCGCAGCCCGAAATAAGGTTAACACGACTCAAACCGCGAAATGGCGTCGCGTCGGGAAGACGGACCTTGGGGAAAACCGTGTCAGCATCGTGTACGAGCTTTCCGACGACGTCTCGATCGAGGAGGCCGACCGGACACTTCTCCCAGTGGTGTGCGACGAGCAGAAGGAAGCCTTTCTCCGTAGCAATCCGGACGTCGACCCCGGGAGCGTCCATGCCACGGCGGACTACGAAACGCGGAACGGCCGCAGGACGCTTGTCTATACGGCATCGGCGTTCACCACGCAACCGACCCTTCTGGAAATGCACTACTCCGACCAGTCGCGCCGGGGGAGCGCCTCCTATCGCATCCACGCATACGGCAACATCGATGCGGCATACGATTTCGTCCGGCGAAACATCGGAAGTCTCGTCAGCGGCGAGAACGTCGTTCTAGAAGCCGGCAAGGAACCTCCGCCCGGCGCGAAATACCGGCTGGAAAACCAGCTTTTCCAGGACGGCGTCCTCACGGTCGAGTTCGAGGCGCTGGAATAGGAATGAACAGGAATCGGGCAGTTGAGGCCGCCGGAGCGTTTGTCCGCGCGTTTGCGCTCGGACTCGTACTCTGCGCCGGGTCGGGTTGCGTCGCGTTCAACGTCGGCAAGCCCGAGTTTTTTTCGAAAACGGTTTCCGTCTGCGAAACGCCGGAGACGCCGACACGGTCCGCCGCGGTCTCGACGGTCGCCGTCGCGGACCAGAGGGACCGGGAACTGGTCGTGTCCCTCTCGGCGTCGGTCCGGGACGAATACGACCGGCTCCGGCACGACGAAACGGTGACCGTTACCGTTCGGCGGCGCATGGCCGTCGGACTCTTTCCGGGCATGGCGGAAAGCCTGTTGATGCCTCCGGGCGCCTTGAAATCGATGGCTTTCGAATTCAACACGGACGGAACCCGCCTGTGGGACGACAAACACGGATGGAAGGGCGTCTGGAACGACATCGCCGGTTTTGCCAGGATCGGAATCCCTTCGCTCGGCTTGGCGCCTCTTGTCTTCAGCGTCGACACGTTGTTCTTCGAACCCTTTGCGTCGTATTCCTGCGTGAGCCACCCCTGGATGGAAGAGGACTGGCGTTATGGATCCGAGCCCAACCGTTCGGAACCGCCGAACGTCCGCGCGCTTTCCCTCCTCACGTGGGAAGAGAGGAAACGGATCGGCGTTTTCCCGCGCTGGAACCATTCCTTCCGGAATTATATCGACTTTATGGGACACTTCGCCCTCGTCGGCGTGAGGAAGTACCAGGCCGTCTCCGTCGCCGGTCCTTTGAAAGGTCCGGCGACCGTCGACGGAACCGACGTGAAAACACGGAACGGCGTTTTGGTCCCGGGGCCGTTCGTGGCCGTTCTTTCGATTCCCGGGCTGGAGTATTCGGACAGCGTTCTCGTTCCGGCCGGAACCGACAAGGCGACCTTCCGGCTTCCTTCCGCGACCGAAAACCTGAAGACGGACGCAATCTATTCCTTCCGCGCCGCGGGGAACGCCGGAGCTGCGCCCGAACTCACGAGACAGGCGCTCGCACTGTCGGCCGGAAAGAGCTGGAGGGGCGATGTTTCGCTGAAGACCGCTCCGAAGATCGACACCGGAGGGCAGCCCGGCGTCCCGCAGCGGGTCGTGGTGAATGAAATCCACCACCACTACCACGAAACGCCGGCGGCGCCCGCAAGGCGGTTCGACATCCAGAAAAGCGTGGTCGCCGACGGACGGACGGTCTGGCGCGTGACGATCCTCGACGAGTCGCTCACCGCCTTCGACGCCGATTCCGAAGCCAAGCCGGAAATCCTCCGGAACCTGCGCGACGAGTTTCTCGAAAGAAATCCGTCCGTCCGTCCGGAGGACGTCCGCGCCTACGCCGGCTATACGACGGAGAACGGCGGCCGAGTCCTCGTCTACGTCGGTGCCGCTTCCTCGATGATTCCTTCCCTTCAGAAAATGTCTTACGACGCGGCATCCCGTCGGGGGGCGATCTCGATGAAGCTCGTCGACGGCGCGGACTTGATCCGATCCAAGTCGTTCGTCCGCGAAAACATCGGCGCCATCGTCTGCGACAAGAACGTCGCCTTGACCTCCGGCCAGCGTCCGCCCGATGGAGCGACCTATCGCAGCCTGGACGAGAACTTCTCGGACGGCGTCCTCACGGTCGAGTTCGAGGCGGTCCAATGAAGCCCGCGATTCCACAACAACCCGCTGTTGCACAGAAAAGCGAACCAACATGAAAACCGGCCTTCTCCCGCTTCCCGCCCTCGCCGCCGCGCTGCTCGGCTCCGGGTGCATGTCCTTCGAAGTCGGCGATCCGACGTACGCGTCCGTCGAATACAAGGCGGAAACCACGTTCGCCAAGACCCTCTCGCGCGAGGCGGCGGACGTTGCGCCGTCCGTCTCGCAGGACGGCGACGCGCTCCGCATCGGCCTCCGGGGCTCCATCGAAACCAAAACCGAGACGGAAGACGTCTACCGCGAGATTTCCGTCAAGCGCCAGAAGCGCATGAGCTTCGGGCTGTTTCCCGCGGCCGACGAGGCGTGGCGCAAGCCCAAGGGCGCCATGCTTCCGCTCCAGGACATGAAGATCGAGACGGATCCTGCAACGATCGCCAGGGTGAAGCGCCAGTTCCCGATCGACCCGCTTCACCAGGCCGTTTACGAGGCTCCGACGGGGGAAACCTACATTGCCCATAGCATGATCGAGGACCTCCCGGATCTTCTTGGCGTCCTCTACACGCCCTGGGCCTTGCTGGTGATGCCGTTCTACGGCGACTGGGAATGCAGGTCGCACCACTGGTGCTTCCGTGCGGGAGTCCACAACGACTTTCTTGCGGCCTACATGAAATTGCCAGAGGCCGAGCGCAGGAAGCTCGGGATCAACCAATGCGACTCCTACTCCGCCGGAGGCCGCGTGGCCCACGCCCCGTGGTTCGGCTTCCACCGCTACGTCAACCTCTATCCCCGGGGCCCGACCCTTTCGCGGAAGGAAAAGAGCGTTCGGGCGACACGCTCGCCGGCCGTCGCCGTCGCCGGCCCCTACGAAATCGAGGTCGAGATTCCGGCCATCGGCTACAAGCGGCGCCAGGGGGTACTCGAAGGCCAGACGGAGGAGCCGTTCTTTCTGCCGTCCGCGGATCGCGACATGCCCGCCGACGCGACCATTCGCTTCTTCCCGTCCCCGGACGGCACCGTGGCCGACAAGGACCAGCGGGCCATCCTGGAGGCGGTTCGGGGCCGCAACTTCACCGAGACCATCCGCCTTCGCGCCGGAGAGCCGCGATGAAGCGGGGGGACGCCGCACGTCGATTCCCCATCCGAGCCCTGGCGCCCGGACTTGTCGCCCTTTGCGCCTGTTCCGGGTGCATCGCATTCAATGTCGGCAGTCCGGAGCGGTTCACGTCCGAGTTCCCGGCCGGGGTCGAAACGCGGACGACCTCCCGCAAGGCGCTCTACACGCAACCCGTGGTGGAGCGCGACCGAACGGGAACGGATGTGTCCGTAGCGCTTCATGGCGTCGTGGAGCGGGGCGAGCAGAAGTGCCGCATCGTGAACGAAATCGACATCTGCCGCCAGAAGCGGATGTCGTTCGGCTTCTTCCCTGCCGCCGCCGAACGGAATCTCCGCCCGTCCGATTCCGCCCGTCCGATCTGGTTCTACGACCCCAGTTTCGGCCGGGACAAAATCCTGGCGATTGACGACGGGCAGGGGCCGGCCTGGCTGTTCCTCGGCGGGCCGATCGTCGGGCTTCCGCTCGTGCCCTACGCGCTCTTCGTCGAACCTTTCGCCGGGAACTGGGACTGCGGAGACCATCCTTGGAGGAATGGCGGGAAAGACTGGATTTCCGCTCCGGCCGGAGACGGATACCGCCCGTATTCGCACGGCGGAACGCGAAATTCCTTTCCGTTTTCGCACCTCGCTCCGTTCGGATTCTTCCGGCACGTGCGGCTGGAGTTCTCCCCCGAACGGTTCAAGGAGGCCCGTCCGATCTCCGCCGCGACCTATTCGCGCGAAACCTTGGTCGTCCGTGGGCCCTACCGCATCGATCTGTCGGTTCCCTCCATCGGCTTTTCCGACCGCCGCGAAATCGGCTCCGACGCGGACCGCGCGGAGTTTCGCCTCCCGCCCGGGGCCTCCGCTTCCGACGCCGTCGCGCTCGTCCGCTACCGTCCCTCCGCCGCCGGGCTCGGCGCCATCCGCGACGAATCGCAGCGGGTGCTGCTGGAGGACGCCATGCGATGGACGCACGTCGTCCCGCTCGGCCCCCTCGGCGCCGGCGCGCGCGTCGTCGTCGCGGTGGAGACCGCCCGGAAGGCGCCCATCCGCTACCAGCGCGAGAAGGATGACGCGAACGGCCGGTCGGTCTACCGCGCCGAAGTCCTCGACGAGACGAAGGACGCGTTTGAGATCGCCGCGTTCGTTCGTCCGTTCCTGATCGAGGAGCTCCGCGAGGAATTCGCCGAACGGCATCCGGGGCTCGACCGGGATCTCGTCCGCGCATGGGCCGACTACGAAACGGAAGAGGACGGCGCGACACTCCTGTTTTCCGGCTCGGCGTTCTCCGTGCAGCCCGTCGCGGACGGCTGGCGCTATGACGACGCCTCCCGGCGCGGCATGGTGCGGCTTCGCCTTTCGGAGGAGGCGGAGCTCGCGGACGCCCGGCGGTGGGCGCGCGAGAACGTCGAGTCGATCGTCCGCGACCGCAACGCGGTGCTGGCGGAAGGGTCCGGGCCGCCGCCCGGAGCGAAATACCGCAGTCTTTCCGAACGGTTCGAGGACGGCGTCCTCGTCCTGGAATTCGAAGCCCTCGAATGACGGATCCGCCATGAAGAAACTCCTTTTCCTCTCGGTTCTTCCCCTGCTTTCGTGCGGGTGCGTCGCATTCGACGTCGGTCGCCCCGAACCCGTAGAGACCTTCGAATACAAGTCGGAGACCATCTCCCTCGGCGAGGCGCCGCGCAAGGCGATCTCCGCCGCCCCGGCGGTCCGGCAGGAACCGCCGGCGGCCGCGTCCCACGCGGGCCGCGTGTTCGTCGGCCTGGAAGGACGCGTCCTGCGGACGGACAAATGGGGCGACGTGTACAGGAACGTCGATCTTCTTCGCCAGAGGCGCATGGCGTTCGGTTTCGTTCCCGGTGCGGCAGAGGGCGACCCGATGGGATACCGGCTGCTAGGGAAACGTTTCCGGTTCTGCGGCAGCGAAGGCCACGCGCCGCTGATGCAGGACGAGGAGGGAAGATTCCGGTTTCTTCCGCTGTTTTTCGGTGCCTATTTGGCGACCCCTTACGCCCTCGTGATCGAACCGTTCGTCGGGAGATGGGAGTGTTCAGGCCATGCCCAATGCCCGCGGGAATGGCCGAACGGAGCGACCCGCGATCCAATCTCGAAATCCGATTGGATCCGCACCGACCTGTACGCGCAGTTCGAGGAATGCATTTCTTCCCGGATCGGGACGGCCTCCTACGGAGGCATCTGGCTTCACATGCCGCTGTTCGGCTTCCACCGCTTTGTCCGGTATTCGTGGGGCGAACCGACGGACTCGCGGATCGCGGAGCGGACGACGACCTCGGAGGAGGGAGCGTTCGGGCGCGGACCGTTCATGGTCGAACTGGAGGTGCCGGACATCGGTTTCCGGGAAAAGGCGATGGTTCCGGCAGGTGCGCGGGAGGCCGCGTTTGCCCTGCCGTTCGCGGACGCGGACCGCAACGCGTCCGCGACGGTCCGCTTCTCGCCGGTGGCGTCGCGCGCGGCCGAGCCGGCGGACGACGCGACGCGGGCGCTCCTCGCCGGCGTGCGCGGGGCGGACTGCGCGGTCAAGGTCCGGCTTCGCGCGCCGCCCCCGGGACTCGCCGCGCCGGCGCGGCCGGATGCGGGAGCGGCGGGCGTCGTCACGCAGGTCGTCGCCCGCGTCGCGCCCGCGGTGCCGTACCGGATCGCGAAGAGCCGCGGCGCGGACGGTTCGCCGGTCTGGCGCGTCACGGTCCTGGACGAAGCGAAGACGGGGCTGGAAATCGCGGCACTGGTCCGGCCGAAGATTCTCGCCGAACTGCGGGAGGGCTACCTCGCGAAGCATCCGTCGGCCGCGGCAGAGGATGTCCGCGCCGCCGCGCAATACGAAACGGCGGAAGACGGGCGGACGCTCGTCTACACGGGGGCGGCGTTCGAGTGGCGGGCCGTCGTGGACGGATGGACGTACGACGAGGCGACCCGCCGCGGGTCGATCCGGCTCTGCGCACCGGAGGACGTTCCGGCCGATCTCCTGCACCGGTGGACGAAGGAGAACGTCGCCGAGATCGTCCGGGACAAGAACGTAGCGCTCGCGGCCGGTTCCGCGGCGCCGCCCGGCGCCCGGTTCCGCCTTCTTTCCGAGTCGCTCGAGAACGGAATCCTCGCCGTCGAGTTCGAAGCCGTGGAGTGACCGGCGTCCCGCCCGTCTCCCGCCCGCGCCGCATCAGGATTCGCCGGATCGGGCGGAGCGGCGGAGCCGGGCGAGCTTGCCCTTGAGC
>CAMOEO010000067.1 GCA_946612175.1 uncultured Verrucomicrobiota bacterium | reverse complement strand
ACTGCGGGCGGTGGCGCGGCGTGTTGATGTGCGCCATGATGTTGCCGCCGTAGGCCGGGCGGATCTGGTCGAGGTCCGTTGATTCCGACATGCCGAGCGACGTGCAGTCCGCCGTGAGGCCCGTGCGGAAGCGCGCCGCGACGCGCGGCGCGAGCGAGCGGCCGCAGGGCGTGCCGCCGACGAGGACGGCCGAGGGCTTCGTCGCGCGGAGGAAGTCCTCGAGGGCGTTGGCGAAGGGCTCGATGCGGAAGTGCTCCAGCGCGGGGTCCTCGTAGACGTGGACCTCGTCCGCGCCGTGCGCCAGCAGCGCCTCGACCGCGGCCGCCGTGCGCGCGCCGATCGCCACGGCGAGGACCGGCTGCGCGGCCTTCGCCGCCAGTTCGCGCGCCTTGCCGAGCAGTTCCAGCCCGACCGGGTGCAGCACGCCCTCGGGGGAGATCTCCGCCACGACCGCGATGCCGCGCCAGAGCGACTTGTCGACGCCGGGCGCGGCGTCCTCGACGAACTCGAAGGCGTCGGGGGCGCGGCGCGTGCACGCGCGGCACATGCGGCAGCCCGCGCCGATGGCGAGGGCGCCGGAGGCGTCCTCCTCGATCGCGCCGAAGGGGCAGAGCGCCCGGGCGGCGGCCTTGTCGGCGATCTTCTCGTTGTGGATGACGATGCGGCTCATCGGAGGAACTTCCTTTCTTCGAGAAGGTCGGCGAGCGCGTCGGCCTGCGCCGCCGCGTCGCCCTCGAGCATCGTGCGCTCCGCGCGGGCGTCGGGCGGGAAGATGCGCTTCACCTGCGTGGGCGAGCCGTTGAGGCCGTAGTGCTTCGGGTCCGTGTCCGGCAGGTCGGCGAGCGCGAGCCACTGGATCGGGCGGTCCGCCGTCTTCTTCATCAGCGTGTAGGACGGCAGGCGCGGCTCGAAGATGCCCTTCTCGACCGTGAGGAGGACGGGGTAGGGGACGCGCTGCGCGACCTCGCGGTCGGGCAGGTCGACCGTGACGTCGATCGAATCGGGGCCGACGCGGTCCACGGACTTCACGCACGCGACGTGCGGGATGCCGAGCCACTCGGCGAGCTCCGCGCCGACCTGCGCCGTGTCGCCGTCGGTCGTCTGCTTGCCGCAGACCACGAGGTCGTAGGGGCCGGTCTTCGCGACGCCCTGCGAGAGCGTGAAGGACGTCATCAGCACGTCCGCCCCGCCGAACGCGCGGTCGGAGAGAATCGCGCCCGCGTCCGCGCCCATGGCGAACGCCTCGCGGACGACCTTCTCGCACTGGGGCGGGCCCATGGAGAGGACCGTGACGGACGAGTCGCCGCCGGCGGCGTCGCGGATGCGGACCGCCGTCTCGAGGGCGTAAAGGTCGAACGGGTTCATCTTCGCCGCGACGCCGTCGCGCTTCAGCGTGCCGGTCGTCTCGTCGATCTCGACCTGCGACGTTCCCGGCACCTGCTTGATGCAAACGAGGATTTTCATGGAACCGCATTCTAGCACACCTCGCCGCACGGTGCAAACCGCCGAAGCGGCGCGCTACGCGAAGCGGGTGAGCGGCGCCTTGCCGATCGCGCGGACGTGGAAGCCGAGGTCGAAGAGCGCGTGGCGGTCGAGGCAGTTGCGGCCGTCGAAGACGAACGCCGGCTTGCGCATGAGCGCGAAGATTCGCGCCCAGTCGAGCGCCGGGAACTGCCGCCAGTCCGTGAGGACCGCGACGGCGTCCGCGCCCTCGACGGCCGCGTAGGGGTCGTCCTCGAACGCGACGAGGCCGCCGTGTCGCGCGAGCTCCCTGCGCGCGTTCGAGAGCGCGTAGGGATCGCACACGACGAGCTGCGCATGCTCTTCGGCGAGCAGGTCCGCGACGACCTTCGCGGGCGTCTCGCGCGTGTCGGAGGTGTCCGCCTTGAACGCGTAGCCGAGGAGGGCGATCCGCTTGCCGGCGACGGTATTGAACATCGCGCGCACCATCTCCGCGACGAAGCGCGTCTCCTGGTGCTCGTTCATCTCGACGACGGAGTTCCAGTAGGCGGCGGCCTTCGTCAGGCCCTGCTGCTCGCAGAGGTAGACGAGGTTGAGGATGTCCTTCTTGAAGCACGAGCCGCCGAAGCCCACGCCGGCGCGCAGGAACTTCGGGCCGATGCGCGAGTCGCGCCCGATGGCGCGTGCGACCTCGTCGACGTCGGCGCCCGTCTTCTCGCAGAGCTCCGTGAGCGCGTTCACGCTCGAGATGCGCTGCGCGAGGAAGGCGTTGGCGGCGAGCTTCGAAAGCTCGGAGGACCAGACGTTGGTGGTGAGGATGCGGTCGCGCGGAACCCACTCGGCATAGATGTCGACGACCGCCTCGCGGGCGTCGAGGCCGGTCGGGGTCTCGTCGGAGCCGATGAGCACGCGGTCGGGCTTCTCGAGGTCGGCGATCGCGGTGCCCTCGGCGAGGAACTCCGGGTTGGAGAGCACTTCGAAGCGGTGCGCGCCGCCGGATTCGAGGACCCTCTTCATCGCCGTCGCGGTGCGGACGGGAAGCGTGCTCTTTTCGACCACGATCAGATCGTGCGTCGCGCACTCGCGGATCTCGTGCGCGGTCTTCTCCCAATACTGCAGGTCGGCCGCGCGCCCGGCGCCCTGGCCGAAGGTCTTGGTCGGGGTGTTCACCGCGACGAACACGACGTCCGCCTCCGCGATCGCGCCGGGGATGTCGGTCGAGAAGAAGAGGTTCCGGCCGAGCGTCTCCGCGACGACCTCCTTGAGGCCGGGCTCGTAGAACGGCAGCGCGTCGGACTGCCACGCGGCGATGCGATCGGCGTTGATGTCGACCACCGTGACCTTGCGGTCCGGGCATTTCTTGGCGATCATCGCCATTGTGGGGCCGCCGACGTAGCCGGCGCCGATGCAGAGGATGTTCGAGAGTTTCTTCATGGTCTGGTTGGTCGAGAGGGTCCGGATGGTCGGGATGGTCGGGACGGTCGGGATGGTCAGGATGGTCGGGACGGTCGGGATGGTCGGGATGGTTTGGTTGGTCGAGAGGGTCCGGATGGTCGGGATGGTGCGAATGGTCTGCTATGGTCAGGAAAGGGTTCGGTGGTCCTGAGCGCCCGGCGAGTGGGGCGGGGGCCCCACGGAGCTCGGGCGCAGGGTCTACTCCACCGTGACCGACTTGGCAAGGTTGCGCGGCCGGTCGATCGGCGCGCCGCGAAGCCGGGCGATATGGTACGCGAAGAGCTGCTCGGCGACGACGACGGGGACGGCCGCGACGAAGTCCGGGCAGGGCGGCACGCGGACAACGTCCTCCGTGAAGGCGCCGACGTCCTCGTCCCCCTCGGTCGCGATTGCGACGACGGGCGCCTTGCGCGCGCGGCACTCCTGGATGTTGCCGAGCGTCTTGTCGTGCTCGGGCCCCGCCGGCACGAGCGCGACGACGGGGACGCTCTCGTCGAGCAACGCGATCGGGCCGTGCTTGAGCTCGGCGGCGTGGTAGCCCTCCGCGTGCAGGTAGGAGATCTCCTTGAGCTTGAGCGCGCCTTCGAGCGCGGCCGGGTACTGGTAGCCGCGGCCGATGTAGAACGCGTCGCGCGCGCCGGCGTGGCGCTCGGCGATGCGGGCGATGCGGTCGTTCTGCGCGAGGACGGCGCGGACGAGGTCCGGCAGCGAGGCGAGCGCGCGCACGATTTCGCCGCCCTCGGCGCCGGAGAGGCGGCGCGTCCGGCCGAACAGCAGCGCCATCATCCCGAGCACGGCGACCTGGCAGAGAAACGCCTTGGTGGACGCGACCCCGATCTCCGGACCGGCGTGCAGGTAGACGCCTCGCCCGGCCTCGCGGGCGATCGTGGAGCCGACCGCGTTGCAGACCGAGAGCACGAGCGCGCCCTTGCGCTTGGCCTCGCGCACGGCGGCGAGCGTGTCGGCCGTCTCGCCCGACTGCGAGAGCGAGACGAGGGCCGTGTCCGGCGCGACGATCGGGTTGCGGTAGCGGAACTCGGCGGCCTGCTCGATGCGGGCGGGGATCCCGGCGAACTGCTCGAAGGCGTAGGTTCCGTGGAGGCCGGCGTAGTAGGAGGTCCCGCAGGCCGTCACGACGACGTTCGAGAGCGACGCGATCTCGCGCGGCCCGAGCCGGAGGCCGGAGAGCTTCGCGGTCCCCTCTTCCTCCAGAAGCCGCCCCCGCAGGCAGTTTTCGAGCGCCTCCGGCTGCTCGAAAATCTCCTTGAGCATGAAGTGCTCGTAGCCGCCCTTTTCGACGGCCGCCGGGTCGAAGTCGAGCGGTGCGGCCTCGCGGACCACCGGCGCGCCCGCCAGGGAACGGATTTCGAACGAGCCCGGGCGCAGCAGCGCGACGTCGCCGTCGTCGAGGAAGGCGGCCCGGTCCGCGCGGCCCGCCAGCGCGGCGGGGTCGGAGGCGACGAAGGCGGCGTCGCCGGCGGTGCCCACCACGACCGGCGAACCGCGGCGCGCGACGACGATCTCGTCCGGCGCGTCCGCCGACACGACGGCGATCCCGTAGGTGCCGCGCACGAAGGAAAGCGCCCGCAGAACCGCGTCGAGCAGCGTGCCGCCGCGGCATTCCTGGACGAGATGGGCGATGACCTCGCTGTCCGTGTCCGACCGGAATTCGGCCCCTTTGGCCCGCAGCCGCTCGCGCAGGTCGAGGAAGTTGTCGATGATGCCGTTGTGCACGACCGCGATGCGGCCGTCGGGCGAGAGGTGGGGGTGCGCGTTGCGGACGCACGGCGCGCCGTGCGTCGCCCAGCGCGTGTGGCCGATGCCGCACGCGGCGGATCCGTCCGGCGGATCGGCGCGAAGCGCCTCCGCGAGGGCGTCCACCTTGCCGACGGCGCGCCGCACGTCCAGGCGCACGGGATCGCCGCCGACGAGCGCGACGCCCGCCGAGTCGTAGCCGCGGTATTCCATCCGGCGAAGGCCGTCAAGAAGGAAAGGGAGGGCCGGTGTCCGGCCGGTGAAACCGACAATGCCGCACATGGTATTCGGGTGGAGGGAAGGGTTCGATGCCCCGGCGAGCCGCGGGCTGGAGGAAGGGGTCGGAAGACGCAGCGGATTCTACCAGAAGGCACCGACTGCGGCAACGGCGAGTTACCGCTCCACGCGCATCGGGTTGTGGAGGAAGTCGTCGTAGGCGAGCTTGAGGCCGTCTTCGAGGGAGGTCTTCGGGGTCCAGCCGAGGGCAACGGAGCGGGAGATGTCGAGGAGCTTGCGGGGCGTGCCGTTCGGGCGGGACGCGTCCCAGCGGATCTCGCCTTCGTAGCCGACCGTCTTCGCGACGAGCTCCGCGACCTCCTTGATCGTGAGCTCGCGGCCGGACCCGGCGTTGATCGGATCGTCGCCGTGGTAGCGCTCCATCACGAGCAGGCAGAGCTCCGCAAGGTCGTCCACGTAGAGGAACTCGCGCAGCGGGGAGCCGTCGCCCCAGCAGGTCACGAAGGGCGTCTTCGCCTCCTTCGCCTCGTGGAAGCGGCGGATCAGCGCGGGCAGGACGTGGCTGTGCTCCGGATGGTAGTTGTCGTTCGGGCCGTAGAGGTTCGTCGGCATCACCGAGACGTAGTCCGCGCCGTGCTGGCGGTTGAGGTAGGCGCAGTACTTGAGGCCCGCGATCTTCGCGAGCGCGTAGCCCTCGTTGGTGGGCTCGAGCGCACTCGTGAGCAGGCACGACTCCGGCATCGGCTGCGGCGCGAACTTCGGGTAGATGCACGACGAGCCGAGGAAAAGCAGCTTCCGGCAGCCGTTCTTCCACGCGGCGTGGATCGCGTTCATCTCCAGCATCGCGTTGTCGTAGAGGAAGTCCGCTGGCGCGGCGGCGTTGGCGGCGATGCCGCCGACCTTCGACGCGGCGAGGAATACGTAGTCCGGCTTCTCCTCCGCGAAGAAGGCGTCCGTCGCGCGCTGGTCGCGCAGGTCGAGTTCCGCGTGCGAGCGGACGACGATGTTCTCGAAGCCGCGGCGCTTCAGCGCGCGGATGATGGCGGATCCGACCATTCCGCGATGGCCGGCGACGTAGATTTTGGCGTTTGGTTCCATGTTTTTTTTGGGGGCTGGATGGTCGAGGTGGTCGGGATGGTTGCGATGGTCGGGATGGTTGCGATGGTCGGAATGGTTGCGATGGTCGAAATGGTTGCGATGGTCGGGATGGTTGCGATGGTCGGAATGGTTGCGATGGTCGGAATCGGCTTGCTGGTCCTGAGCGCCCGGCGAGCGGGGTGGGGGCCCCGCGGAGCTCGGGCGCACCGGAGTCGCCTTGCTGGTCCTGAGCGCCCGGCGAGCGGGGCGGGGGCCCCGCGGAGCTCGGGCGCACCGCACCGGTCGGAATGGCCGCGGAGTCTACCAGACCGCGCAGGCCTCCGGAAGGGACGCCGTTGACCTTTTCTAGCACGATTTTGACTTGCTCTTGATTATCGAAAATGGTAGTCTTCCGCCCATGAAATCCACTCCATCTCAGGATCCCGCCTCTCGCCGGAAGCTCTGCACGCCGGACGATTTTGCCCGCGCTTCTCTCCTTCACGTACAGGAGATCGGCGAGCTCGCGCCGTCGCGGCCGCTGGAGAGCCGCCGGGCGGGCTTTCCTTCGTTTCTGTTCCTGTTTGTCGAGTGGGGGGAGGGAACGATCCGGGAGGGGGTCGGGGAGCGTCCGCTGCGCGCCGGCGAATGCGCGCTGCTGGACTGCCGCCGGGGCTGCGGGCACGCGACGGGCGAGCCGCCGTGGCGGCTCAAGTGGATCCACTTCGACGGCCCCGGCGCGGCGGCGTTCCACGCGCGGTGGCGCGAGCGCGCCGGCGGGCCGGTCCTCCGCGCGACGGCGCCGGAGCGCTACCGGCGCGCATGGGAGGCCGTGTGGAAGGCGGTGTCGTCGGGCGATCCGGTGCGCGATTTCCGCGCGAACGAGGGGCTCGCGTCGCTGTGCACGCTGCTCATGGAGGACGCGGTCGGGGCGGAGCCCGACCGCCGCGCGGAACGGCTCGCTACGGTGCGCGAATGGATCGAGGAGCACTGCGCGGAGGAGATCTCGCTCGACCGCCTCGCGGCGGTGGCGCACCTCAACAAGTTCACGCTCTCGCGCGAGTTCAGCGCCCGCTACGGCATGCCGCCGAGCCGGGCGGTCGCGCAGGCGCGGATCGGCCGCGCCAAGCGCCTGCTGCGCTTCACCGACGACACGGTCGAGGCCGTCGGTGCCGCCGTGGGCGTTCCGGACCCGAACTATTTTGCCCGGCTCTTCCGCCGCGTCGAGGGGCTGTCCCCCCGCGCCTTCCGCAGCCAGTGGAGGGAATGACCCCCGGTCTTGCGGCGTGCGCCCGTCGCCGCGGGGTTCTTGCGCGGCGAACGGACGCTATGCTATGCTTCCGTCCATGCAAGCCCATTCCCTTCTTCCTCTCCTTGTCGCCGCCGCGTTCGTCGCGCAGGCGGCCGACGTTCCTTCCGCCGTCCCCGCCGCCGCGGAGGCCGCAGCGCCCGCCGCGCGTCCCGCCCGTCGGGCGCTTCCGCCCGAGGCGTTCACGGCGCCGAGCAACTTCGTCGCGCTCGTGAACGTGAACGGCGCCGTCGATCCGGCGTGGCTCGGGGAGCAGGCCGCCGCGATGCAGCGCTCGCTCATGGTCGGCGTGAAGGCGGTGTCTTTGGAGGAAAAGAACCCGGCCCCGGTGCGGCCCGGGCGCGACTTCGCGCTCGGACTCTTCGACCTGTTCCCCGACGCGAAGATCCTGGTGGTCCTCGCCGAGGGGGAGGATCTTCCCCCCGTCCTCGCCTCGCCCTACGAGCACTGGGTCGTCATGGACGCCGGCTGGGTGAAGCGCGGCGGCGGGGACGCCGCCGTCGTGAACGACCGCATGGGCAAGCGCGTCTACCAGGCGCTCGGCGCGTGCTGCGGCGCGGCGTATCGCCCGGAGCGCGAGGCGGTGATGCGGTACAGCCCCACGCCCGAGTCGCTGGACGATTGCCTTTCCCACAACTTCCATCCGCTGAACGCCAACTCGTTCATGGTCGTCGCCCGCGAGGTCGGCCTCGACCACATCCGCCTGCGCCCGCGCCAGGAGCTCGTCGAGCTCGGCATCTTCAAGCCGCGTCCGCCGAAGCCCGACGCCCCTCCCGCAACGCCCGTTCCGGACCAGCCATGAGAGAACCGCCGGACCTCCTTCGCGTCGACCGCCGCCGCCCCCTCGCCGCGAACGTCGGCGTCGTGAGCGTCGGCCTCGACACCTACTGGGCCCAGTGCCCCGGCCTCCTCGACGACATGAATCGCAAGGAGGACGCCTTCGTCCGCAAGCTGGACGGCCTCTCGGTCTCCATCTCGCGCTTCGGCATGGCGGACAACCCGCAGCACGCTGCGGCGATGGTCCCGGCGATGAAGGCGGCCGACCTCGACCTGCTCTTCGTCGACATGGTCACCTACGCGACGAGCTCGACCTTCGCGCCGTTCGTGCGCGAGCTTTCGTGCCCGGTTGTCCTCGTCGCGCTGCAGCCGGACGAGCGCCTCGACTACGAGCACGCGACGATCTACCGCCAGCTCCTCAACGACGACCTCTGCGCCGTGCCGGAGTTCACCGGCGTCGCCGTACGGCTCGGCCGCCCTGTCGCGGACGCGATCATCGGCCGGCTCGAGGGCGACGGGGCCGCGGACGAACAGATCCGGCAGTGGTGCGCCGTCGCCCACGCGCTGCACGACCTGCGCCGCGCGCGCATCGGCCTCATGGGTCACGCGCTCGAGGCGATGTACGACATGCAGGTCGACCCGACCGCCGTGACGCGCGCCTTCGGCTGCCACGTGGCGCTGTGCGAGCCGGACGAGATCCTTCCGCTCTACCGCGCGCCGGACCCCGCCGCCGTCGCGGCGATGAAGGAGCGCATTCTCGCGTTCTTCGACACGCCGGATCCCGTGAGCGACCCGTGGACGGAGAAGCTCACGGAGCACGACCTCGACGTCGCCGCGCGCGCGGCGGTGGCGCTGGAGGGCTTCGTCGAGAAGCGCGCGCTCGACGGCTTCGCCTACTACTACGAGGGGCAGCCCGGCACGGAGACGCGCGAGCTCGTCACGAACTTCATCGTCGGCAATTCGCTCCTCACCGCCGCGGGATTCCCGATGTGCGGCGAGTTCGACCTCAAGAACTGCGTCGCGATGATGGTCTTCGACCGCTTGGAGATCGGAGGCTCGTTCGCCGAGTTCCACCCGATCGACTTCGGACGCGGGACGGTGCTCGTCGGCCACGACGGCCCGCACCACCTGAACATCGCCGCGCGCAAGCCCGTCCTGCGCTCGCTCAAGAAGTACCACGGCAAGCCCGGCAGCGGCGCGGGCGTCGAGTTCAGCATCAAGGAGGGGCCGATCACGATGATGTCGATCGGCGTCAAGGCCGACGGCGCATTCAAGTTCATCGTCGCGGAGGGCGAGTCCCTCGCCGGCCCGATCCCCGCGACGGGCAACACGAACACGCACGGCCGCTTCCCGCCGGACGTCCGCACCTTCCTGCGCCGCTGGTCGCTCGAAGGCCCCACGCACCATTTCGCGCTCGGCGTCGGCCACCATGCCGCCGAGCTGCGCAAGCTCGGCCGTGCCCTCGGCATCGAGACGGTTGTCGTCACGGAGTAGCCGCCGATGAAGCTCTCCTTCGATTCCCGCAGCCTGCTCTTCGACGGACGCCGCGAGTTCCTCTGGTCCGGCGAGATGCACTACTTCCGCGTTCCGGCCGCGGACTGGCGCCGCCGGATGCGGCTTTGGAAGGAGGCGGGCGGCAACTTCGTCGCCACCGCGACTTCTTCCGCTGCTACCGCGAGCAGCTGCTCGACTACCTCTCGACGCTCCAGTCATGGCTGCGCGAGGACGGCGTCCCGACGCCGACCTGCCACAACTGCGGCTCGCGCGACCTGCTCCCGCTCTTCGAGGGCGCGCGCGACGCGCTCGGCCCGGACTTCCTTCTCGGCTACGACCAGTACTACTCGCTCGGCCCCGCGTGGCCCGCCGAGAATCCCACGGCCGCCGTCGCGAACCAGACGCGCTGCAACGTGGACTGGGTCCGCGCGCTGGGCTGGCCGGCCGTCGGGATGGAGATTCCCGGCGGCTCGCCGTCCGACGTCCCGCCGATCCTGCGCGAGGATCTGCTCGCCTATTACATGACCCACCTCGCCGCCGGCGCGAAGGGGATCAACGTCTACGTCTTCACCGGCGGCCCGAACTTTGAGGGCACCGGACAGTCGTCGGACCTCTACGACTACAACGCCCCCGTCCGCGCGGACGGCTCGCTCAACGAGACCTACGGCGCCGTCGCCGATTTCGGACGCTTCGTCGCGGAGCGCCGCGACCTGCTAGAGGCGGAGCGCGTCGCGTCCGTCCAGGTCGGCTTCGAGTGGGACGCCCTGCGCCTCGGCGGCTGGGCACCCCCCGGGGACGAGGGCGGGCTCTCCGGCGCCCGCGCGATGGAGTTCGCCAGGAAGGGGCTCTTCCCCGCGCTCGCCGCGACGCCGTATCTCGGCGCGTGGACCGAACTGCGCGAGGGCGCGCTCGATCCGCGGAGGCCCCTCCTCCTGCCCGCGCCGGCGACGATGTCCGAGGCGGCGCAGCGCGCCGTCGTCGCCTTCCTCGAGGCGGGCGGGCGGCTCTTCCTCGCGCCGTGGGCGCCCTCGCTCGACCAGGACCTGCGCCCCTGCACGGTCCTGCGCGACTTCCTCCGCCTCCCGGAGCGCCGCCGCATCGAGACGCCGCCGTCGCCGATCGTCGTGGACGGCGTCCGCGTCTTCGGCTGCGGCACGCCGCACCTCGTCGTGGACGCCCCGCCGCCCGGCGCCGACTCGCCGATGACGAACGCCCGCGCGGGCGGCGTCTGCGGATGGTGGCAGAAGGGCGGGACGGGGGAGGTCTGCGTCTTCGGCGCTGAGTTCACCTACTCGCTTTTCCAGCAGGCGGATATGCTCGAGCGCATCCTCGCGCGGCTCGGCGCGGAGCCCGTCGCCCGCTCGTCGAACCGCAACGTCCTCGTCGAGACGCACCGCCATCCGGACGGACGCTCGACCGTCTTCGTCTCCAACCTCCACGCGAGCCCGCAGAAGACCCGCCTCACGCTCTTCCGCGACGGCGCGCCCGCCTGCGAGCGCAACCTCTCCCTCGCCGCGATGCAGGTCGCCGTCGTCGATTTTCCGTCCAATCCCTCCCCTTGATCCACACCGGCCAAACTCTCCATGAAAAGACCGTTCCTCATCCTTCCCCTCCTCGCGCTTGCCGCGTCCGGCTTCGCCGGGGACGCGCAGCTGCGCACGCTCGGAAAGCCCGAGAAGCCGCGCTTCGCGATTCCC
>CAMOEO010000066.1 GCA_946612175.1 uncultured Verrucomicrobiota bacterium | reverse complement strand
TTTTTTCTACACCCGCGAGGGGCCGGTGCCGGCCGCTCGGCAGCCCCGCCTGGAACCCAAGAATCCCGAAAACCGGCCGGCATTGTCAATCGGCACGGGCGCTTTCGGGACCGGCGCCCCATTGCGTCCCGCGAAGGATTGGGCTAGAATCCGCGCCATGACGACGAACGAGAACGGATACGAGCTGCTCGACAGCGGCGGGGGGCGCAAGCTCGAGCGCTTCGGCCGCGTGGTCCTCGCCCGCCCCTGCGCCCAGGCCGTCTGGCGCCCCGCGCTGCCCGAGGCGGAGTGGGCGCGCGCCGACGCGAGCTTCGACCGCGAGGACGGCAACCGCTGGCAGGGCCGCGGCCGCCTGCCCGACCACTGGACCATCGAGGTCGACGGCACCGCCTTCCACCTCTCCGCCACCGACTTCGGCCACCTCGGCATCTTCCCCGAGCAGCGCGCGCAGTGGGCGTGGCTCCGCGGCGCCGTCGCCGCCGCGGCCGCCGCCTCCGGCGAGCCCCCCGCCGTCCTCAACCTCTTCGCCTACTCCGGCGGCTCCTCGCTCGCCTGCGCCCGGGCCGGCGCGCGCGTGACGCACCTCGACGCCTCGCGAGGCATGGTCGACTGGGCCGCGGAGAACGCGAAGCTCAACGGGCTCGGCACCATCCGCTGGATCGTCGACGACGCCCACAAGTTCCTGCGCCGGGAGGCGCGCCGCGGGCGCCGCTACGACGGCGTGATCCTCGACCCGCCCTCCTTCGGGCGCGGCGCGGGCGGCGAGACCTACGTCATCGAGCGCGACCTCGTCGAGACGCTCGACCTCGTCCGCGCCGTCCTCTCGGAGCGTCCCCGCTTCGTGCTGCTCTCCGCCCACACCCCGGGCTGCAGCCCGCAGGTGCTCGAGAACGTCCTGCGCCGGGCCTGCGACGGCCTCGGCGGCGCGATCGCCTCCGGCGAGATGCTCCTCGAGGGCGCCCCCGGCGTCCTCCCCCTCCCGAGCGGCGACTGGGCCCGCTGGACCGCCTCCTAGCCCCGCCCCCGTCCCCCGCGCCGCGCAAACGGGCTTGAGTTTGCCGCGCCGATGCGGTAGAATATGCGGCCCTATGCAACAATGGGACCCCATCGAAAAGGCCAACGTCCTCCTCGAGGCGCTGCCCTACCTCGCGGACTTCCGCGGCGAGATCATCGTCGTGAAGCTCGGCGGCAGCGTGCAGGAGGACGAGCGGAGCCTCGTCTCCACGCTGACCGACGTCGCGTTCATGCGCGTCGTCGGGATGCTGCCCGTCGTCGTCCACGGCGGCGGCAAGGCCATCACGCGCGCGATGAAGGAGGCCGGGGTCGAGGCGCGGTTCCTCAACGGGTTCCGCGTCACCGACGAGGCCTCGATCCGCATCGTGGAGGACGTGATCAAGAACCGCGTGAACGCGCAGATCGTCGACATCCTCCGCAAGGCGGGCGTCGACGCCGCGCCGCTCCCCGGCGACGAGGTCTTCTTCGCGGTCCGCAAGACGGGCTCCGACCCCGCCACCGGCGCCCCCCTCGACTGGGGCTACGTCGGCGAGGCGGTGCACTGCGACACGGGCCCCGTCCGCGCCCGCCTCCAGGCCGGGGCCGTCCCCGTCGTCTGCCCCCTCGGGCGCGGCGCCGACGGCCACGTCTACAACATCAACGCCGACGACGCGGCCGCGGCCATCGCCCGCGCCCTCCCCTCGCGCAAGCTGGCCTACGTCTCCGACGTCCCCGGCCTGCTGCGCGACCCGGCGGACCCCACCTCCCTGATCGGGACGCTCCATGCCGGCGAGGTCCCGGAGCTCGAGCGCGAGGGCGTGATCGCGGGCGGCATGCTGCCCAAGATCGAGAGCAGCCTCGCGGCGCTTCGCGCGGGCGTGCGAAAGGTCCACCTCGTGGACGGCCGCATGCCGCACTCGCTGCTGCTCGAGATCTTCACCACCCGGGGCGTCGGCACCCAGATCGTCAAATAGCGCAAGCGGAAACACGGAACAGAACCATGAGCAACGAAACCACCGAGGACGCCGCCGCCCTCTGCAGCGACTACCAGATGAACACCTACGCCCGCACCGCGACGATCGTCCGCGGGAAGGGCAGCCGCGTCTTCAACCCCAAGGGCAACCAGTACCTGGACTTCACCTCCGGCATCTCCGTGGTGAACCTCGGCCACGCGCACCCGGCCGTCGTCGAGGCGATCAAGGCGCAGGCCGAGACGATCGTCCACACCTCCAACCTCTTCTACAGCGAGCCCGTCGGCCGCCTCGCCAGGAAGCTCCACGAGGTCGGGCTCGGCGGCAAGTGCTTCCTCTGCAACTCCGGCGCCGAGGCCAACGAGGCGATGATCAAGCTCGCCCGCCTGTGGGGCTCGCGCAACGGCGGCCGCTACGAGGTCGTCTGCATGCGCAACTCCTTCCACGGCCGCACGCTGGCCACGCTCTCCGCCACCGGCCAGAGCAAGGTGCAGAAGGGCTTCGAGCCGCTGATGCCCGGCTTCGCGTTCGCCACGTTCAACGACCTGGAGTCCGTGAAGGCCGCCGTCACCGACAAGACCGCCGCCGTGCTGATCGAGTGCGTCCAGGGCGAGGGCGGCGTCGTGCCCGCCACGGACGAGTTCGTGAAGGGCGTCCGCGCGCTCTGCGACGAGAAGGGCCTCCTGATGCTCTGCGACGAGATCCAGTGCGGCATGGGCCGCACCGGGAAGCTCTGGGCCTTCGAGCACTACGGCGTGAAGCCCGACGCCTTCACCTCCGCCAAGGCGCTCGGCGGCGGCCTGCCGCTCGGCGCGCTCGTCGCCTCCCCCGCCCTCTCCGACGTCTTCGGCCCCGGCGACCACGGCTCCACCTTCGGCGGCAACCCCGTCGCCTGCGCCGCCTCGCTCGCGGTCTTCAAGGTCTACGAGGAGGAGAAGGTCGTCGAGCACGCCGCGGAGTACGGCGAGCTCTTCCGCCGCGGCCTCCGCCAGTTCGTCGAGAAGTACGACCAGCTCCTCGAGGTCCGCGGCATGGGCCTGCTGCTCGGCCTCGTCCTCAAGGAGCCCCGCGCCGGCGAGCTGCTCGACGAGCTGCGCAACGGCGGCCTCCTCGCCTGCAAGGCGGGCGACTCCGTCGTCCGCTTCCTCCCGCCCCTCAACCTCACGGACGCCGACCTCGAGGAGGGCCTCGAGATGATCGGCGACGCGCTCGACATCCTCTTCGGGGACGACGCCGGCTAGGCGCCGCGACGGCCATGGCGACCCGCCGGCGCAAGGTGCTCAACTCGCCCGCGATCCGCCGCATGCCCTCGTACCTGCACTGGCTGCTGCGCATGCGCCGGATCGGCAAGCGGACCGTCTCCACGACGGAGCTGGCCGACTACATGAAGGTCGGCTGGATCGTCGTCCGCAAGGACATCGCCCTCACCGGCATCTCCGGCCGCCCCCGCGTCGGCTACGACATCGACCGCCTCATCGACGCCATCCGCGGCTTCCTCGGCTGGCGCGAGGACCACTCCGCCGCGCTCGTCGGCGCCGGCGCCCTCGGCTCCGCCATCCTCGGCTACGACGAGTTCGCCCAGTACGGGCTCCGCATCGAGTCGGTCTTCGACACCGACACGGCCAAGATCGGCTCCACGATCCACGACCATCCCGTCCTCGCCCTCGACCGCCTCCCCGAGGTCTTCCGCCGCGGCCGCCCCGAGATCGGCATCCTCTGCGTCCCCGCCTCCGCCGCGCAGGCCGTCGCCGACCTGCTCGTCCGCAACGGCGTGCGCTACCTCTGGAACTTCGCCAACGTGACGCTCGACGTCCCCGATTCCGTGGTCGTCCAGCGCGAGGTCATCGCCGGCGGCTTCGCGATGCTCTCCGTCAAGATCCTCGCCGACCGCGCCGGCGGCGGCCGCGGCGGCCGCTTCTCCGAGTAGCGCCCCGCGCGGCCGCGGCCCATGACGACGATCGACCTCTCCGGCCCCTGGACGCTGCGCCGCAAGGGCGACCCGCGCTTCGCCCCCGTCCCCTGCGCCGTCCCCGGCGGCGTCCTCGCCGCCCTCCTCCGCGCCAGCCGCATCCCCGACCCCCTCGCCGAGGGCGGCCCCGAGGCCGTCGGCTGGGTCGGCGAGTCGACCTGGATCCTCTCCCGCGAGATCGTCGCCGACGACGCCCTCCTCGCCCACGACTTCGCCGACCTGGAGCTGGACGGCGTCGACACCCTCGCCACCGTCTCCGTGAACGGCCGCGTCGCCCTCCGCGCCGACAACGCCTACCGCCGCTGGCGCGCCGACGTCCGCCCCCTGCTCCGCCCCGGCCCCAACGCCGTCGCCGTCACGCTCCGCCCTGCCACCCCCGCGACCGCGCCCCGCAAGCCCGCCCTCGCCTTCGGCGCCCCCTGGGCCCCGCCCCTCCCCGACGCCGGACTCCCCCTCCCCGCCCGCCTCCGCGCCTGGAGCCGCGCCCGCATCGCCGACCTCGGCTTCGGCCAGAAGCACGCCCCCTCCGGCCCCGTCGAGCTGCTCGTCGGCGGCTGGATCGAGACGGCCGACGACGTCGACCCCGCCGCGCTCTCCCTCTCCGTCCGCGTCCTCGACCCCGACGGCGCCGTCGCCTGGGAGGGCCCCGGCCGCATCCCGCCCGGCGGCGGCGGCGCCTTCCACGCCGCCGCCCGCATCCGCGCCCCCCGCCTCTGGTGGCCCTCCGGCCTCGGCCCGCAGCCGCTCTACACCGTCGAGGCCGTCCTGCGCGACGCCCCGCCGCCCGCGCCCCCGCCCCGCCGCGGCGGCCGCGGCCGCGCCGCCGCCGCCCCGCGCCCCGGCCCCGTCCTCGACCGCGCCTCCGCCCGCGCCGGGCTCCGCACGCTCCTTCCCGTCGCCCGCGGCAGCGGCGTCTCCGCCCTCTCCTGCAACGGCCGCACGTTCTTCCTCCGCGGCGCCGTCTGGGCCCCGCCCGAGCCCGTCTCCCCGCCCTTCTCCCGCGAGGCGCTCGAGCCCTGGCTCTCCGCCGCCCGCGACGGCCGCTTCAACACCCTCCGCCTCGCCGACGGTTGCCCGCCGCCGCCCCCCGCCTTCTGGGACCTCTGCGACGAGTACGGCCTCGTCGTCACCGGCGCCGCCCCCCTCGGCGACCACGCCGCCGCCGAAACCGGCGCCTCCGCCCTCGCCGCAGCCGCCGGCGACGCCCCGCCGCCCGAGCCCCCCGCCTTCCTCCGCCACGCCTGCGTCCCCGACACCCTGCTCGGCGAGCCCGACGAGGAGAGCGGCCTGCGCATCGTCCGCGCCCTCGTCTCCTATCCCGACCCCGAGACGCTCGCCGCCGCCGTCCCGCCCGCCGCCCGCAACCTCACCGGCCCCGCGATGGCCCGCCGCACCGCCCTGCGCGGCGGCCCCGCCGCGCTCCTTTCCGCCCTCGTCTCCCGCTGGCCCCTCCCCGCCTCGCCCGACGGCTGGCTCCGCCTCTCCCAGCTCGCCCAGGCCGCCGACCTGCGCGAGCGCATCGCCGAGGCCCGCACCGCCCCCGGCGCCTCCGGCCTGCTCTGGGAGCCGTTCGCCTCCGCCTGGGCCGCCGCCGACGCCGCCTCCCTCGACGCCGCCGGCCGCTGGAAGGCCCTCCAGTACGAGGCCGCCCGCGCCTTCGCCCCCGAGGCCCTCTTCGCCCGCCGCGACCCCGCCACCGGCGCCCCCTTCGCCGCCTATGTCAACGCCACCCCCGCCGCCCGCCGCGGCGCCCGCCTCGCCTGGCGCCTCACCGCGATGGACGGCGCCACGCTCGCCGCCGGCTCCGCCCCCCTCGCCGTCCCCGCCTTCGACACGCTGCGCGTCCCCCTTCCCGACTTCGCCGCCCACCTGCGCCACTTCGGCCCCGGCGGCGTCGTGCTCTGGGTCTCCGCCCTCGACGACGAGGGCTACGTCCTCTCCCGCGACCACCTCCTCTTCGCCGATCCCCGCGACCTGCGCCTCCAGGACCCCGCCCTCTCCGTCGACCTCGACGAGGCGCCCGACGTCGACGGCGAGCAGGTCCTCAAGGCGACCGTCTCCGTCTCCGCCCCCGCCTTCGGCATCCGCCTCGAGCTGCCCGGCGTCCCCGCCCTCTTCGACGACAACGCCTTCGCCCTCGAGCCCGACGAGACGCTCGAGGTCCACGTCACGCCCCTCGAGCGCGCCGATCCCGCCGCGCTGCGCCGCCTCCTCCGCGCCCGCTCGCTTTTCGACCTTGCGCGCGCGGACGAAAACGGATAGAATGAAGCCCGCTTCCCATGACCGCGGCGTCCCTTCTCTCCTTCCTCAAGGCCACCTGCCAGATCCTCCTTCTGGCGGTGCCGGTCTACTATCTTCTCAAGTTCCTCCGCCGCTCGCGCGGCTACCGCGTGCTCTCGGGCGTGCTCGCCATCTGGCTCGGCGCCCACCTCGCCGCGCGCTGGCTCCACCTCGACGAGATCGGCTGGGTCCTCGAGCGCGTCGCCGCCGGCCTCCCCCTCTTCTTCGTCATCCTCTTCCAGCCCGAGCTGCGCCGCATCTTCGCCGAGATCGGCCGCCGCGGCGGCGACGGCCGCCGCGAGCCCCTGCGCGGCGAGGCCGCCACCAACGTCGTCACCCAGATCGCCAAGGCCGTCGAGTCCCTCTCCGGCGAGCGCATCGGCGCCATCATCGCCATCGAGCGCGAGGAGAGCCTCGACCCGTTCGCCATCGGAGCCCGCTTCCTCCACGCGCCCGTCAACGCCGAGCTGCTCAACACCATCTTCTACCCCGGCACCCCGCTGCACGACGGCGGCGTCGTCGTCCGCGGCGACACCATCGTCTGCGCCGGCTGCATCTTCCCGCTCGGCGCGATGGACGACCGCCGCCGCGCCTACGGCACGCGCCACCGCGCCGCCATCGGCCTCACCGAGCGCACCGACGCCATCGTCGTCGTCGTCTCCGAGGAGACCGGCCTCGTCTCCGTCGCCTACCGCGGCGAGCTGCTCCGCGGCATCGGGACCAACTCCCTCGTCAAGGTGCTCCGCTCCGCCCTCGCCCCGGGCTCCGACGACGCCGCCTCCCGCTCCCTCTCCGAGGCCCGCGGCGACGACGCCTCCCCCGGCGCCTCGGACCGCGTCGCCCAGGCCTTCGCCGCCGTCAAGGAGGAAAGCTGACATGCCGCCGCCGCCCCCCTCCTCCCCCTCCCCGCTCGCCCGCGCCGCCGCCCCCTTCCGGCGCGCCGGCCGCCTCGTGCGCGACGCCGCCGTACGCCTCCTCGGCCCCAACGGCGACCTCAAGGCCCTCTCCCTCGTTCTCGCCGCCCTGCTCTTCTACGCCATCCGGCCCAACGTGAGCCGGACCGAGACCTTCTCCGTCCCCGTCCTCGTCCGCACCACCAACCCGCTCTGCACCGTCGTCGGCGTCGAGCCCGCGGACGTCGCCGTCACGCTGCGCGGCCCCATCGAGGACCTCTCCCGCTTCTCCGCGGACGACATCTCGATCACGCTCGTGACCGAGAACCTCGACAACATCGCCGCCGAGGACATCGACATCGCCCCCGGCGACATCGCCGGCGCCCCGAACTCCCCGCTCGGCCGCCGCCGCCTCCGCGTCGTCGGCGTCTCCCCGTCCCGCGTCCAGGCCGTCTACGACCGCCTCATGCGCTGGGCCCCCACCAACTTCGTCGCCACGCCGCGGCTCGTCGGCACCCCGCTCGAGAGCAACGCCGAGGTCGTCATGCCCTCCAACCTCGTCGTCTCCGTCCTCGGCGAGGGGGAGCTGCTCAAGGAGTTCAGCGGCAAGGGCATCAAGCTCCCCACCGCGTCCATCGACGTCGAGGGCCGCACCAAGTCCTTCGACACCCTCGTCCCCATCCGCATCCCGGCCGACTCCGGCATCATCTCCATCACCCCCTCCAACTTCCTCGCCACCGTCCGCATCACCCCGGCCGAGACCGCCCTCCCCGGCGACGCCACGCCCGAGCCCACCCTCGTGACGGGCAACGAGCCCGACCCCGTCCTCGCCGCCGCCACCAACGCCCCCGTCGTCCTGCCCACCCTCCTCGAGCGCATCCATTCCTCCACCAACGCCGTCGCCGACCTCCTCACCGACGAGGAGCGCGCCGAGCGCGCCGCCGCCACCAACGCCCCGCCCGACGCGGAACCCGACGAGGAGCCCGCCACCGCCACGCCCGCCGATGAGGACGACGCCCCCTAGTCTCCGCAGAATCCTCCCCTTCCCCCTTTCCACCCTTTCCACCCTTTTCAACCTTTTCAACCTTTTCAACCCCTTCAACCTCTTCACCCCCTTCAACCTCTTCAACCTTTTCAACCCCTTCAACCCCTTCCTCCCATGCCCGTCGAAGACTACGATCCAGACATCGCCCGCCGCGACCTGAAGTACTATATCTTCGACTGGGACGACAACATCCTGCGGATGCCCACCTACATCCACCTGGAGCGCCGTCTCCGCGACGGCTCGTGGGTCCCGCACCTCGTCTCCACCGCGCTGTTCTCCGTCATCCGCAACGACACCGTCAACTACCGTCCCCCGGGGGGCGACTGGGAGAAGGCGTTCGTCGAGTTCCGCGACCCCGCCGAGCGCACGGAGAGCAAGTTCCTCGCCGACGCGCGCACGGCGATCGACCGCCTGCTCGGGGGCGTCGAGAAGCAGCCCCCCTCCTTCAACACGTTCCGCAAGACCCTGCGCGAGGGCCGCATCTTCGCGATCGTCACCGCCCGCGGCCACGACCCCGCCACGCTCCGCAAGGGCGTGGAGATGTTCATCGACCGCATCCTCACCGACGCCGAGAAGGCCCAGATGGTCCGCAGCCTCCGCGGCTGGATCGTCTGCTACGAGGGCGCCGAGGCCAACGCCGCGCTCACGGACGAGCAGGTCGTCGACAACTACCTCTCGATGAACCGCTACCACGCCGTCACCAACCCCGCCTTCATCGCCGCCGTCAAGGCCCAGGGCACGCCCGGCGCCGAGCGGTCCGAGACGCGCAAGCAGTTCGCCATCCTCGACTTCCTCGACTGGCTCTTCCGCATGATCGAGCGCATCGGCGCCCGCAAGCCCATCTCCGTCGGATTCTCCGACGACGACCCCGGCAACGTCGCCGCCGTCGCCGACTTCATCCGCCACCACCTCGCCGAGCGCTTCCCGTCCGTCAAGTTCGTCGTCTACGACACCTCCGACCCCGACGTCGAGAAGGGCCACAAGCTCGTCGTCTCCGGCCAGCTCCCCCTCTTCTAGCCCCCTCTTCTAGCCCCACTCGGCCCCTAGCCCCCCCCTCGCCCCCCGTCGTCTCCACCCTCCCCCTTCAACCCTTTCAACCCCTTCAACCCTTTCAACCCCTTCAACCCACAGTTGTTCGCTGTTCGTTCTTCCCTAACCCCCAACCCCCATCCCCATCCATGGACTCCACCCCCCACAAACGCGCCTCCTGGTCCGGCCAGCTCGCGTTCATCCTCGCCGCCGCGGCCTCCGCCATCGGCCTCGGCAACCTCTGGCGCTTCCCCTACCTCGCCGCGCAGTACGGCGGCGGCACGTTCATCCTCGTGTACCTGATCCTCGTGGTGACGCTCGGCTTCACGCTGATGGTCACCGAGATCTCGATCGGCCGCCTGACGCAGCAGAGCCAGCTCACCGCCTACTCGAAGCTCCACAAGGGCTTCGGGCCGCTGGGGCTTCTCGCGACGATCATCCCCGTCGTCATCGTGCCCTACTACTGCGTCATCGGCGGCTGGGTCCTCAAGTACTTCTGGACCTACGCCACGATGGTCGCCGACCCCACGAAGAACCCGTTCGCGGACGCCTCCGGCTTCTTCGGCTCCTTCGTCAGCTCCTCCTTCGCGCCCTTCGGATACGGCCTGCTCTTCATCCTCGTCTGCGCCCTCGTCATCGCCCTCGGCGTGAAGAACGGCATCGAGAAGTCCAACCTCGTCCTCATGCCGCTCCTGTTCGTCATGGCGATCGGCATCGCGATCTACGTCGTCTGCCTTCCCGGCTCCGGCGCCGGCGTCAGGTACTACCTCGTCCCGAACCTCGACGCCCTCAGCGCGGCCGACGGCTCCTTCTCCTTCGCCCAGCTCTGCAAGACGATCCTCGGCGCGATGGGGCAGATGTTCTACTCGCTCTCGCTCGCGATGGGCATCATGATCACCTACGGCTCCTACATGCGCAAGGGCGACTCGATCGAGCGCTCCGTCCGCCGCATCGAGGTCTTCGACACGCTCATCGCCATCGTCGCCGGCCTCATGATCATCCCCGCGGTCTACATGTTCGCGGTGAAGAACCCGAAGCCCGTCACCCCCGACGAGCTCGAGAAGGCCGGCGGCAACGCCGAGCTCGTCCGCCCCTTCGCCGAGGAGAACGTCCGGGCCCTGGAGTTCTCCGAGGCCGACCTCGCGAAGCTCGGGGAGAAGTACAAGGTCGACGCCGCGGAGGACGCGGTCCGCGCGAAGCTGCTCGAGGACTGGAAGTCCCAGCCCGTGCGGATCGCCCAGCTCGAGACGGCCGCCGGCGGCGCGGCGGAGGGCGACGCCGCCCTCAACCTTTCCAAGGGCTCCCAGCTCTCCATCAAGAAGTCCATGAACGGCGGCGTGGGCCTCATGTTCATGACGCTGCCGACCGTCTTCGCGGACTTCGGGCGCGTGGGCGCGCTCCTGGGCGCCGCGTTCTTCCTCCTCGTCGCCTTCGCCGCGCTCACCTCCGCCATCTCGCTCTACGAGGCGTGCGTGGCGTCGGTCTGCGACCTCCTGGGCATGAAGCGCCGCAACGCGACGTTCTTCATGTTCTTCGTGATCGCGTTCCTCTCGATCTTCAGCGCCCTCGGCTTCGGCGTGTGGGGCGACATGACGCCCTTCGGCATGGACTTCCTCACGTTCTTCGACTTCGTCACCAACGCGGTGCTGATGCCGATCGTCGCGATCGTGACCTGCATTTTCGTGGGCTGGGTCATCAAGCCCAAGACCATCGAGGACGAGATCCTCAAGGGCGAGCCGAAGTTCGTCGCCCGCGGCCTCTACAACGTGATGGTGAAGTACGTCGCGCCGGTCCTCATCGGCGCCGTCCTGATCTCCGAGATCTGCCGCAACCTCGGCCTCTTCGGCTGGTCGATCTAGCGGGTCCCCCGCCACGAGGCGCGGCCGCCACCGTCCCCCGGTGGCGGCCGCCCCTTTTTTCGTTCGCCCGGCCGGCCCCTCCGACAGAGGGCGGCCGAGCGAAGCGAGGCTGCCGGAACGGCGCCCCCTCTTCCCGAAGGCGGCCGGGGGAATCCGACACGGCGGGAATGAAGAGCCCCCTATCCCCGAAGGCGGCCGGGGGCCCTATCGAAGAAATACTCCTGTTGCCGCCGGCAGCGGGGAGGGGGACAGGGGAGGGGGCGGGCGCGCCCCCTCCCTGTACTGCGGTCT
>CAMOEO010000065.1 GCA_946612175.1 uncultured Verrucomicrobiota bacterium | reverse complement strand
TTCCAAATCGGGCGGTCGCCGGCACGGCGACCGCCCGATTTGGAATCTCTGCCCTTGCGGTTCGCCTCTTGCGAGGAGCTCGGCGTCCGTGATAGACTCCGAACCATGAAAACGTCCGCCCTTCTCGCCGTCCTTTCCGTCCTTTTCGTTCCCTTCTTCTCTCGCGCCGCGTGGACGGTCGACAAGGAGCGCGGATCCATCCACGACGGCCCCATCGAAATCGGGATCGAGCCGGATCCGCTCCACGAGGGCGGCATCGTCCTCAAGAAGGTCTGGCAGGCGCCGAAGGGCGACTGGGACCTCGACTCGCTTCCGCGGATCGAGGCGGACACCGGCCTCACGCCCACCGCGATCGAGGGCAGTTTCGCGGCCTGGCACTACGGACTGCGTTCGTTCGCGCTCCCGGACACGGTCCGCTCCATCGGACGAGCCGCGTTCCTTTCGTGCGAAAATGCGACGAACGCCCTCGTCCTCCCGGCGCGGCTCGAAACGCTCGGCCGAGCGGCGTTCTACTGCGACAAGTCGCTGACGGGCGATCTCGCAATCCCGTCCGGCGTGGACGTGATCGAAATGGAGGCGTTCTACGGCTGCTCGGGCCTCACGGGCCTCGCGTTCGCGCCGGGGTCGCGCCTGAAGCGGATCGACACGATCGCGTTCAAGCGCTGCGGAGGCATCCGCGGGACGGTCGACTTTTCCCCCTGCGAGGCGCTGGAACGGATCGACCCCGAGGCGTTCATCGGCTGCACGCCGGAGCGGGCGGTCTTCGGCGAGCCGTTCCGGCGGCGCGTCGCGGAGGAGCTCCGCGCCGCGGACGCGGCGAACGGCTACCCGCGCGCGCCGACGGACTGGCTCGCGGGATCGTTCGGCATCGGCGTGCACTGGACGACGCGCTCCACCGACCAGGACGGACGGCGGGGCGATTTCGAAAAGGCCGTCGACGCGTTCGACGTGCCGCGGTTCGTCGCGCAGCTCAAGGACGCCGGCGCGCGGCACGTCATCTTCACGTCGTCGTGGGCCGACCAGCATCCGCCCGCGCCGTGCCCCGCGCTCGACCGCATCCTGCCGGGACGCACGACGAAGCGCAACCTACTGCGCGAAATCGCCGACGCGCTCGCCGCGGAGGGCATCCGCACGATCCTCTACTACAACCAGTCCGGCGACCGCTCGGACCGCACGTGGGCGACGGCGTCCGGCTACGCGGACGGACGTCTCGAGGAGTTCGGGAGCAACGTCGTGTCGGTCGTGCGCGACCTCTCGCTCGCCGCCGGACCCAACGTGGCGGGGTGGTGGTTCGACAGCCCCGGCATGGTCTCCGACGCCGGCCCGCACCGCGTCGCGTCCGTCCCGCTCGGGGACTGGAAGTTCCCCTTCCGCGAAATGGCGCTCGCGGCGAAAACCGGCAATCCGGACGCGCTCGTCTCCGTCAACTCGCAGGGCGGGACGTTCGTCTACACGCCGTGCCAGGAATACTTCAGCGGCGAGGAGCTCGTCGACTTCCCCCTCTGCGGCCGCGTCAACGCGCAGGGGATGCAGATGCACCTCTGGCTCACCGCCGACAACCGCGACTGGG
Organism: uncultured Verrucomicrobiota bacterium; assembly: GCA_946612175.1. GTDB lineage: Bacteria > Verrucomicrobiota > Kiritimatiellia > RFP12 > UBA3636 > UBA3636. The sequence continues at coordinate 9,761 of CAMOEO010000065.1, read as the reverse complement.
TCCATCAGGGCCGCGGGTTCGCGAGTCCGCGCTTCTCCGACGACTTCCTGCGGGACTGGCTCGCGCGCCGCCTCGCCGACGGTTGCGCCGTCACGCTCAACGTCGACGTCGACCGCACCGGCCTCCTCAACCCCGAAACGATCGAACAGATCAAGCGCTGCCTCCCGTAATGCGGCTGCACGTCCGCGAAGGCCTCGTCGCCGATGCTCTCCACGCCGTCGGGGACGGTCAGATGCCGATCCCGTGAACAGCGCGACCGTCCGCAGGTTTTCGCAGCCCGCGAACAGCTCGTCCGGGAGGGCGGTGATCCGGGCGCGGCGTAGAGTTCGAACGGGGCGGCGCCCTCCTCGCTGGAGACGTTCCACCAGAAGGAGAGTGTTCCGGGGCCGTTGACGGTCGTTTGGAGCCATGTGACCTGTCCGTCCAGCAGCGGACCGGTGCGGGCGGCGTCCACGCCGTCGTGGCTCGCGTCCATCTGGCCGTACCATTCGCCGTCGCCGACCGTCGTGAAGAGGAGTTCCGCGTTGTCGAGGGCCTCCGCCAGCGACGGGCCCGCCGCGCCCTCGCCGCCGGCGCGGCGGACGATCCCAAGTCCCGCGTGGACGCGTTCCGCGTCAAGGCCGCCGCCGAATCCGAGCGCGTCGCCTCGAAGCAGGCCGAGGAACTCGGTCTGTAGCGGGAAACCCGGCTTGCCAAAGGGGAAGATTCACGATCTCCGCGTCCGGGGCCGCTGCTCGTGGAGAAGACCGTCGGATAGCTCGACGATCCGGTCGGCATCGTCCGCCAGCGACGGGCGATGCGTGACGACGAGCACGATCCGATTCCGCCCGATGCGGCGGAAAGTCTCCCGAAGGGATTCCTCCGTCCTTTCGTCCAGCGCGGCGGTCGGCTCGTCGAGGACGAGAAGGATCGGGTCGCGGAGGAGCGCCCGCGCAAGGGCGATCCGCTGGCGTTCTCCGCCGGAAAGCCCCGCCCCGCCCTCCCCCAGCGGCGCATCGTAGCCGCCTTCGCGCGCGACGATGAAGCCATGGGCCCCCGCGGCGCGGGCCGCCGCCTCGACCGCGGCGTCGGTCGCGTCCGGGCTCCCCAGGGCGATGTTGTCGCGGAACGAGGCTCGAAAGAGGAAGGGATCCTGGGGAACGAACGCGATGCGGCGGCGCCACGAGACGGGATCGATGGCGTCCAGAGGCGTCCCGTCCGCGAGAATCCGCCCCGAGGACGGCTCCAGAAAGGCGGCCAGAAGGTTGGCGAGCGTGGTCTTCCCCGCGCCCGAGCGGCCGATCAGCGCGACGGTTTCGCCGGGAAGCAGGCGCAGGCGGACTCCGCGGAGGACCTCGGCGCCGCCCGGATAGGCAAAACGGATGTCCGCGAACTCGATGCCGGTCCGGATCCGGTCGGGCGGTGCAGCGCCGCCGCGCCGCTCCCGCGGTGCGTCGAGGACCTCGAACACGCGCCTGGTCGCGACCGACGCCTCGACGAACTCCCCGAACAGCTGCGCGAACCACCCGACCGGACCGTAGAAGAGCGCCTGGAAGCCGAGGAACGCCAGGATCGTCCCCGGCGTCGGCCCATGGCCGGCCGCGGCGCGCAGCCCGGCCGCGAGCCAGACGGCGGCGACGGCGAACGCGGCCACCGCGCCGCTGGCGCCGGAGAAGCCGAGCAGCGTCCGCTCCATGGCGGCGCGCCGTTCCGCCGTACGACGGACGGGGCCCGCGAACCGTTCCGCCCGCCAGACCTCGCATCCGGACAGCCGAACGGTGGCAAGCCCCGCCGCAGTTTCGGACAGCGCCGTCTGGATGGAGGCGATTTCCGTCGAGAATTCCGCGATGGACGGACCGAGCCGGCGCCGGAACCTCGCCCCGAGCGCGACGAGCGCCGGAACGGGAAGGAGGGCGACGACAGCGAGCCATGCGTCCAAGGCGAAGAGCGCCGCACAGGTTCCGACGGCCGTGAGGACCTGCACGAGGGCCTTGGAGCCGGTGTCCACGAGGAACCGCTGGATGGTCTCCGTGTCGAACAGGATCCGCTGGGAGTATTCCCCCGGCGCCCGCGCCGAGAACGCCCCCCAGTCCATCTCCAGAAGGGCGTCGTGCAACGCCTCGCGGAGCGTCGCCACGATTCGGGCGCCAGCCTTTGCAGCGAGCGAGCCGCCGACGACCGCGGCAGCCGCCCGGACGGCGGCGAGCAGGCACATCGCGCCGCACAGGGCCGCCGCCAGCGAGCCCCGCCCTTGTGCCGGACCGAGCAGGACGCCGTCCATCGCCCGCCGGGCCAGAAACGGGATCGAGAGCGTCGCCCCCACGTCGAAGGCAGCCAGGAGCGCCGATCCCGCGATCCGGGGCGCCTCCGGGCGGAGCAGCCTCGCGAGCCTTGCCGCGGCCGGCCGCACTCCGCCCCCGCGCGTCCGGTCGTTAGCGGCCATTTCCGAAAACCTCCGCTGGCGTCTCCGCGAGCGCCACGACGCAACGGACGATCAGCGCCGTTCCCGTTGCGAAGAACGCAAGGATCAGCAGGGCGGCGGCGGCGGCTTGGAGCCGCGCGCGATGGCGCGAACGGGAGGAGGTTGCAGAATTCATGTCGGGGCGGGAGCGTCTAGACGTAAATACGGACGGGCCAACGGCGTCTGACAGACGTGCAAAACTTTTTTTTGCGAGAGCTTGTCAGATACCCGGGCCTCGTCCGTATTACGCGTATGGACGGACATGGTGTCCGCCCGCAACCTGATCAGGAGAAAAACAAATGAGCACACCGCTCGATCTGGCGACGTCCATCACCGGTTCCGCCACGGGGATGGAGGGAACCTCCGTCAATACGATGACTAACTACACCTACACGTTCGTCGGCGTGAACCAGCGCATCGACGACGCCAACCAGTGCGGCTAGATCCATCCGACACCGGCCCCGGCGGCGCTCCCGCCGCCGGGGCCACTTCCCCGAAGCGCACCCGATGATCTTCTTCCACACCTGCTCGCAGGATGTCACGACCGACCTGATTCTTTCCAAACTGTCGTACCGTGCGGAGTCTTTTCGGTTCAATGTCGACCGATGGCGGGATTACGCTTGGGAATTCGGACCCGGCGGATGGTCCTGCACCGCGCCGGGCGGAGAAACGATCGATTCGTCGAAGATGTTCTGTTTCCATCTTCGGAAACCGATGTTCCTCGACGCAATCGACGTTCCCGCGCATGGTTGCCTCGAAAACTGGTGCCGGCGGGAGATTCTCGATTTGTTCAAGAATCTGTATTTCGCCAGCCATGCCGCGGGAATCGCCGCCTTGGTCACGCCGGACGGAGACGCTTGGGGAAAACTGCGGCAGATGAAACTGGCCGAACGGTTCTTTCCGGTCCCGGAATGGCACCTGTTCTCCGGAAAACGTCCGGCCGTCCCCGCGGACGGGCGCTGGGTCGTGAAATCCCTCACGCAAACGATGATCGGCGAGGGCAAGTGCTTTCTCGTCAGGGAGGTGGACCTACAAACGCTGGACGCCTCGTATCCATGGTTCATCCAGAAACGGATCGACGGAGGCGAAGAAGTCTCCGCGGCGTTCGTAAACGGCCGCATCTGGGCAAGCTCGATTCCCCGCGACGTTCTGGGATCCGACGATTCGCGCCTCGAGACCTACCGGCGTAATCTCAAGTGGACACCGTGCAACCTGCCGGACTCCGAGTGCGCCGCCATCCGCGGCTTCATGGCCGAAGCGGGGCTTTCCTTCGGGCGGTTCGACTTCATCCGCAAGGACGGCGTCCTGCATTTCCTCGAAGTCAACCCGAACGGACAGTGGGCGTGGCTCGACGAAAAAGACGAGAGAGGCCTCATCTCCGCCGTCGCCGAGGAGATCCTCGCCGTCGAGCGCCGGGGCCGCACGCTCGCGGCGGCGCGCGGCTAGCCCGGCTGCCGGTCGGCGGCTAGCCGGGCGGCGTCGGCGCGTCAAGGTCGTCGAGGGCCGCCTTGAGCAGCTCGGTGAAGATGTCCTTCACGCGCTTTCGGATCTGGTAGAGGTTGTCGCGGGAGACGCGGTAGAGCCGCATGACGTCCTCCGTCGGAAGCTCTTCGAGGACGCTCGCCTGGAAGATCGCGAAGTGGTCGGGCGAAACGGAGGCCTGGAGCCGGCGGAGGGCCTCCGCGCGGGCGGCCTCGATCCAGGCCTCGTCGAGCGCCGGGTCCGGGGCGGGCAGCGCGTCCAGGTCGCCCTTCGCCGACTCGTCCCGCGGAAGCGCCGCCGCGCGGCGCCGCAGTTCGTCCGCGATCCGCCACTGCGCGCGACGCCGGAGCCAGACGCGGAAGGACCCCCTCCCGCGTTCGTAGCCGTCGAACCCGCCGGGCGCGGACAGCTCCGCGAACACGGTCTGGACGAGATCGTCCGCGTCCTCGCCGAGCAGGCCGGCCCGGCGCGCGAGCGTGAAGACGTAGCCGGCGTACAGGTCGAAGAACCGGCCCCACGCCTCCTCCGATCCGGCGCGGACGCCGGCGAGGACGGACGAACGGGTCTCCTCGTTGAGAAAGGGCTTGTAGTTCATGGGTTACTCCTGTCGTCCGGCTTGCCCGGAAGATCGGAGAGGAGGTCCCGGAGCGATTCGTTCATGTCATCGACCGCCTGCTTCCACGGCGGCGGCGGCGGATTTCTCGAGACGAAGAGCGGCTTGAGAATCCGATAGGGGAACGGCCAGACGATCGCAGCGCGCATGGCCTCGTCCTGCATCAGGATGACACGGAAGGTCATGAAGTTCCAGATGGCGGGAACGAGGATGGGAAGCGCCGCGACCAACAGAAGGATGCGGAGCTTCCGGAACCGTTTGGCGGCGTGCCGCCGGCGCAGACGCGCAAGATCCTTGCGGAACGCCTTGGCCGAGCGGTATCGGCGCCCGGGAGACGGGGAGGTCGCCTTGCCGAGGATCGCAAGGAATCGCCAGAAATCCGGATCGGACGTGTCCGCCTCGGCGCACGGCGCGAACCCCGCCTCCTCGGGCGCGCGCCCGGTGCCGATGCGCCAGAGCGTCCGGCCGAGGCTGAAGACGTCGCCCTGCGGCGTCCCGTGGTGCTCGGGCGGCTCGTATCCGGGCGTGCCGACGAGGGACGCGGCCTCGCGGTCGTCCGCGACGAGCCCCGCGTCCGCGATTACGGGCGCCCCGCGGACGAACAGGACGTTGCCGGGCTTGACGTCGCGGTGCAGGAGATGGTGTCGCTGCAGATGCTCGAGGGCCGACGCGAGCCGCTCCCCGATCGCCAGGCACCGGCCGAGGGGAAGAGCCACCTCGGCCGCCGCGACGGACGCGAGCGTGAGCGGCCGGTAGGAGCCCGGATCGTCCGCCGAACCGCCCGGTTCGGGATCCGCCAGCTCCATCGCGACCCAGAACGCCGATTCGCCCTCCGTTTCGCCGGTCCCCAGGACGCGGACGAGGCCCGGGGCGGCGGGGAGGTTCGCGTAGAGGGTCCATCCGCGCTTTTCCCGCTCCCATTCGTTCATGCGGGCCGGATCGTCCGGACGCCGGCAGACCTTCAGCGCGACGTGCCCTTCGCCGGGGCCGTCCGCCAGGAACACCGAGCCATGCGCGCCGCGGCCGATTTCCCGAAGGGGGCGCCAAGGGCCGAACGAGCCCGGAGGAAACACCGGCGAATCGGCCGGTCTTGCTGCGGAATCCGTCTTCATGACCGGAGATTCTACAACAGAGAGGAGATTCCCGCAATGCGACCGCCGACGGCCGGAACCTTACGGCTCCGCGTCGGGCGGGACGGTGCGGAAGGCAAGGGTCAGGGCGACGAGGAGGGCGTGGGCGGCGTCGACCTTGGCGTCGAGGGTGGCGTCGGCGGGGAGGTCCTGCACGGCGCGCCAGGCGTCCTGGAGGCGCGTCTTGAGCGCCAGGTCCCCGTCCGCCTGCTCGAGGGCGCGCTCGTAGACTTCCACGTTCCTGGGCTCGGCGAGCGTGCCGAGCATGTGCTCGACGCCATGCGCCCGGCGCGAGAGCCAGAGCTTGAACTCCTCTCCGCCGCCGGAGGGCTCGAAGCCCGTTTCGCCGAAGAGGAACTCCTCGGACTTGGCGAGCAGGCCGACGAGCGTCGGCCGCGGCTGCCAGTCTCGGTCCTTGACGGACTCGGTGACGGAGTACGAGATGTCGAACCCGACGCCCACGCCCACGCCGACGGGGTCGACGTTGACGCCGAGCTTGTTCGTCGCCTCGGAATGGACGGAGATCGTGTCGAGCTCGCCGTCGAGGAAGCTCCACTTGACCACCTTGAGGCGCTCGCTCTGGGAGACGAGCTCCGTGCCGCGGATCATCGCGATGGCATGGAGCGTGAGGTTCGGGTGGTCGGCGACGAACTCCACGACGTCGACGACGAGGTTGAAGGCGTCCTCGAGGTGCTCGAGCGCGAACTCGACGAGCTTCGCGACGTTCTCCGGGTCGGCGAGCCACTTCTTGACGGCGGCGACGGCGGTCTCCTTGACGCCCGCGAGGAGGAATCCCGGCAGCGCGGCGAAGAGCGCGCCCTTGGCGGCGTCCTTGGAGATGTCCTTGGCGAGGTCCTTCGCGGTGTCCTTGGCGAGGCTCAGGCTCCGGTTCTCGACGCGCTCGCCCTTGTTGACGATGGACCGCGTGAGGGCCTCGATGACGACGCGCGCCGGGGTGGAGGCGGTGATCGCGAGCGCGTGCGTCGTCTTCTTGACGTCCTCCCACGGGCGCGGGTCGGAGCCGGGCTTGACGGGCGTTTCGGAGGTGAAGCGGTATTCGACCTTGTTGTCGAGCCCGGCCTGGTGGCGCAGCTCCTTCACGGCGCCGCCGGCCACGGCCTTCAGGACGGACGAGCCGATGTCGGCCGTGAGGGAGTCGGTCTCGGCCGTGAAGAGGGACGCCTCGAAGGTGACCGATGCGGACTCGCGGATCTTCGCGGGCTTGGCCGCGCCGCCGCCCTCGAGGAAGTACTCGCGGTAGATGTCGGGCGGGAACCGGACCTCGGGGTTGGAGTAGCGCGCGACGAGGCGGTCGGCCTGCCCGCGCGAAAGCGCGCCCTCGCGCACCGCCAGCTCGGCGGCGAGCAGGAGCGAGCGGATGCGGTTCGCGGCGTTCGCGAAGCCCGTGGTGTCGGTGGAGAGGGGACCGCTGCGCCGGGCGGCCTCCTCGGCGTCGCGCACGGCTTCGTCGAAGGCGTTCTCCAGCGCCGCGAACACGCCCTGCGGGCCGCCGCCCCGGAAGCGCTCCACGACGAGGGGGCCGTCGCCGGAGGGGCCGGGCCGCATCAGCGCGTGGAGGTCGTCGAGGGTCTTCGCCTCCCGCGCGGCGCGGGCGACGGGGACGAACGCCCGGGAGGAGACGCCGAAGTCGCGCTCGAGGCCGATGGAGCCGCCGAGCGAGAGCTTGGCGACGCCCTTGCCGATCTCCAGGCCCGCCTTGGCCTTGCCGGCGACCTTGGCCGTCCAGCCCGTGCGCTCCGCCGCGATGACGGGGTTCGCGCGGCGGGCGAGGAGGCGGTCGAGCTGCCCGGCCACGCCGCGCGCCTTGAGCGACGCGAGGTACTGCGCGTTGTCGAGCTTCACCTCGCCGCCCTTGCGGCCGAGCCAGCGGAAGAAGGTCGTCCCGAGCCTGCCGACCGAGCGGCCGAGCGCCTGGATGCCGCCCCAGATGGCGCCTCCGAGGGTGCGCGACGTGGCGAGCTTGCAGCGCTTGGCGTCGAGGATCATGTCCTCCAGCGTCGGGTAGGTGCGCGTGGTGAAGTGCGAGACCTCGCCGCCGGCGGAGGCCTCCGCCTTCGTGCCGGCGATGCCGTTCTCCGCGTCCAGCCCGGACTTGGCGACGCCCTTGACCTCGAGGCCGCCGGCGATGCGGAACGTGACGGAGACCGGGCGCCCCTTGCCGGGCGCGTCGATCTCGCCGACGACGCGGAAGCGCGCCCCGGCGCGGACGCCCGCCGTGAGCGCCGTGGAGAAGCCGAGTCCGAACAGCGCGCCGGCGCCGACGGTGAACTCGACCTTGCGCGAGCCGCCCTTCTCGACGAGCGGGCCGACGATGCCGCGCAGCGTCGATTCGGTCGCGGCGGCGTCCTGGAAGTCGCGGATGCGCTCGTTGGTGCGGTGCGAGAGCTCCAGCGCGTCGCCGACGACGTCGGCGAGCCGGATCCCGGCCGGCGGCTCGGGAACGGCGTTGGCCGGGTCGAGCGCGCGGAGGCGGTCGAGCAGTCCGTCGAGGGCCTCGTCGAAGCGCGCCTCGAGCGAGAGGAGGCGGGCGAACGTCTCGGAGACCTTGCTGCCGACGCCGAAGGTGAACGCATGCTGGATCGTGCGCAGCGCCTCTTCGGGGAGGTCCATCCTCCCGGCTTCATGACCGACCTTGGCGAGCTCCTGCTGGAGCTCGAAGCGGAAGACGCGCATCGTCTTGCGGATCTGCGCGAGCGCCTTGTTCGGGTCCTTGCAGTCGGAGCCGTCCTTCACGGCGGCCATGAGGGCGCCGCGGACGTTCCGCAGCTCGCCGAAGACCTGCTTGAACGCGGCATAGGCGTCGGCGAGATCCGCGGCGCCCGTGCCGGGATGCTCCGCCACGGCACGCGCGACGGCGGCGCCGAGCGACGCGTCGAACTCGCGGAAGGCCGCCTCGCCGGAGACGACGGCGCGGATATGGGCCATCGACTTACGGGCCGTCTCGAGCATGCCCTCGACGGAGTGCAGGTCCCAGTCGCGGCCGGGCGCGACGGCGTGGTTGGCGACGAACTGCCGCCCCTGGCCGCTGTTCGGCTGCAGGTCCGGGCCGCCGCCGTTCTCAAGGGCGGCGTCCAGGTCGGGATCCGGGGGCGCGGCGACGTGGACGGCGGGGTTCGCCCCGTCGGAGGGGTCCGGCCCCTGCGGACCGCCGGGCCCGGAAAGTTCGCTCGGGCCGAGGGGAGGGATGCCGTTCTGATACGTGCCGACGCTGATGGGGGGAAGCGGCATGGCTAGCCCTCCTCGACCGGAAAGCGTTCCGCGAAGCGTTCGCGGACGGCGCGGACGGCGCGGACGAGCGCGTCGGTCCACGCGGCGAAGGCGTCCGCCGACGAAATCTCGAGGGCGAGGCGCCGGTCCATCGCGAGCACGAGGTCGGCGTCGGCGTCCAGCGCGAGCGTGAAGCCGCCGGCGGGGCCGCCCAGCTCGCAGAGGCGCAGCAGCTCCAGCGCCTTGTCGCCGGCGTCCGGGGCGTCCGCGCCGCCGAACGCCCCGACGGGGGCGAAGGCGACCACGGTGTCGGACGCATCGAGATACCGGACGTTCACGATCACCTCGTCGTCCACCGCGAAGGTCGCGACGCCGTCCTCGTCGAGGGCGATCTCCTGCCCTTCGAGCGACCCGAACTCCTCGAGGACGCCCTCGAACTGCGCCTTGAGGTCCGTCGCGGCGGATCCTTCCGCGTCGTGGAGCTCCATGAGCTCGAACCTATCATCCATGGAGGTCGCTCCTTTCCCGCCACGCGGCGATGGTCGCGACGAACTCGTCGAGGCAGGACTCGAGGCCGCCGGGGGCGGCCAGCTCCTCCGTCGGGCGGCGCTCGGTGAGCCAGAGGGCGCCGTCCTCGTCGACCGAAAGCGTGGCGCCGTTGGTGCCGGACCAGAAGAAGTTGCCTTCGAGCGCGGCGAGGGCGAGTCCGCCCTTGCGGGCGACGGCGCCCAGGTCGGTCACGCGCGCCCGCACGACGGTCATCGCCGGATTGCCCGAACTTTCGGCGAACGAGACCGTCCCCCCGTCGAGGACAAGGGAAAAGGCGTTTCCGTCACGCGGAACGCAGGCCTCGCCGAAGCGTGCTTCG